>JAEWAG010000230.1 GCA_023391775.1 Pseudomonadota bacterium
GATTTGATGGCAACCAGGTACATCATCCGGTCGCGGGACCTGACCATGCTGACGATCCGGATCGGCGCCGGGCGTATGCGGATCGGCGGCGTGTCCAGGATGCTCCGGCAATGCCAGCCAAACCTCAGCTTGTTGAGCCGGTGCTGGATGAGGTTGTGGAACACGCGGATTCTCCTTCGTGGCCGCGGCTGCCGGCGGGATCATGAAAAGAGGGCAGGGGACCGGCTGCGCAGCCTGCGGACCAGTTGCGCAGCGGTGGAAAGCAGGCGCTGCTCCGCGCCCGCCGGCGCGCCCGAGAGGCGCCAGAGCAGGAATTGCGTGCCCACATGGACGCAGGCGCCGCAGGTGGCGAACAGCGACAATTCCAGCGCGGCCTGCAGCAGCCCCGCGGGCGGGCCCGCCGGCAGCAGGCGCTGCAGGCCAAGGACAGCCAGCGCCATTGCGCCGGCCGCGGCGAAGCTGCGCCACACCTCGGCCACGACCTCGTGGAGGCGGTGGCCGAGCAGCCGGGAGACCTGCCAGTGCCACAGCAGGGCGTTCAACACAGCGGTGGCCAGCATGACGGAAGCCACACCCGATGCGCCCCAGAACACCGCCGCCACGCCCACGGCCGGCAACCGCACCAGCACCAGCAGCGCCAGGGTCTCCACATAGGCCCTCAGCCTGTCCAGCACGAAGAAGATGTTGGTGCTGAAGGCAGCGAGGCAGTCGACGAGCGAGTAGAGGGCGCAGAGCGCGATCAGCGGTGTAGCGTGCTCCCATTGCGGGCCGAGGGCGAGCCGTCCCACCTGCGGCGCGGTCAACGCGACGCCCACCGAGAGCGGCACCATCACTGCCGCCAGGAAGGCGAAGCCATCGATGAAATGCCGGCTCAGCAGCGTCAGGTCGTGCTGTACCCTGGCGTAGCCGGCGTAGATCGGGCCCCGCACCGGCACGGCGATCTCGTGTACCGGCACGGCCGCGAGATAGTAGGAAACCTGATAGGCGCCGAGCGCCTGCACCCCGGCCCAGCGCCCGAGGATCAGGTTGGGGCCGTGCGAGTCGGCGGTCGTGAAGACGTTGATCGCCAGCATCCACTTCGAGAAGTGCAGCAGCTCCCGCGCATGCCGCAGGGAAAGCCGGGGCCGGTGCGGCGCCAGCCAGTAGCTGTAGGGGATACCCACGAACTTGGCGGCGAGATTGCCGAGGACGAGGCACCAGTAATCCCGCATCAGGAGCGCGAGGGTCACCGTGACCGCAAAGGCCACGACCTTGCTGACCACCTGGAAGCGGAAGACGCGATCGAACTGCAGGTCCCGCTGCAGGCGGTGCATGCCGGTGCTGCCGAGGCCATCGAGGGCAATGCCCAGGGCCACCACCATCAGGACCGGGCCGATCCGGGCGTCGCCCAGAAGCGCGGCTTGCCACTCCGCGGTGGCGGCGATCAGCCCGGCCAACAGCAGGCAGCGCAGAATGTTGAGCGTCCAGGCCGTATCGTAGAGGTCCCGGTCCGCCGTGGGGTGCCGCACCAGGACCTGGGCGTAACTGGTAACGGTCAGCACCTCGGCCATGGCGATGGCGGCCGATGCCAGTGCGATCAGGCCGAAGTCCTCAGGTACCAGCAGACGGGCCAGCAGCAGCATGCCAACGACGCTGATGCTTCGGATGACGAGCCGGCCGGCGATCATGAAAGCGGCGCCGAGAGCCACCCTGCGGACAACCGATTGAACGGAATCACCATCCATCGGCCTGTCCGGAGACAGGCTCCCGGCTGCCATGCCAGAACCCTCGGTGCCCTTGCCTATGGTCATCGTCCCCGCCGCTCAGGCGCCCCTGCCGGCAAGGCGGCCGCTCCATACGCCCCCGCAGGGCCTGCCGAATCCGGGCAACCCTCCCTTGCCAGGAAGCGCCCGAGCACCCGGGCATGATCGCGGCCTCGCGCCGCGGCAGCGCTGTCGTGCACTTCTTCCCCCCAGCACAGCAGGCGGAATCTGGCGGGCTGACCGCCGAGCATCAGGAACGGTGCAGTCTGAAATTCCGCCGTCCCGGCCGCAGCGGCCCTTGGCGCGTCGGGCCGAGCGTCTGGAAGAGGCCGGGGATACGGCGCATGGCAGAAGCTGTTCTTCCATCGGCCCGGGATGGGCCAGTTGCCGGCACTGGCTCGGCTACTGGCACCCGCGCCATCACCGCCCGCCACCCTAAATCTGCGTTACATTACATCTGTTGATCGAGGGTGACTGCAACCCTTGCTTGTGTTAAGGTGTGGGTCACAGCTTAGCGCTGGTTTTTGCCTTTTCTGCATCACATTGCGGTGGCGTGCTGGCCGAGGAGGCGTCATGAGGCAGCCTGAGAATGGGCGAAGCCCCGAAGGGGCGGAGGCGCTACCCATGGGGACCGCACCCGTGCGGTTGCCGGAGCGCGCGGCTTGGCCGGCCGCGGTGCTGACCATCCTTGGCTTCTCACTGCTGCTCTGGATCGCTCTCGCCGCTGCCTTTGGCCTCCTGTTCGGGTGGCGGTAACGGGCGGAGCATCGCGCTCGCGACATGGCCGGAACGGTACCTGACGGCCAGTCCTGCCTCGTTTTGCCGGGCGGATCGGTGGGGTAGCGCAGCCGATGCCGCTCCACCGCCGGCATCAGGCCGGGACAGCGGACCGCAACTGCCTCTCCCGATCGGATATTCCTCCTGAAAGGCTCCCACACCGACGCACCGGGTGCGCCCGGGTGCTGGAGGCGTGGAGGCATGAGGCACGCCTGCGGCCACCGTGCGGGAGCTAACCCGACCGCCTGCGGGGCGCCGCCGTCCTTCCCACGGGCGGACGCCAGTCGGCCACAGGCGGTCCCTTCCCGGCCGCGGCGAGGCGCCGGCGCTCCCAGGCCGAGAGCTGCCGCGCACGGAAGGCGTAGCGTGGATCGTCGCGGATCAGTTGCAGGTGATCGGACAGGCGGTTGCGCTCCAGCCAGCCCAATGCGGCCTCAAGTTCAGCGAGTGTCATGTCGGCACGCGCCTTCCCGCCCATCACGCGCTTCAGCACCGCGTTCAGGCGGTGATAGTTGCCCTGCCCGCGTGGCAAGCGGTTTGCCTCCTCGTCCTCGACCACCTGGGCGGCCACCATCTCGCCGATCCGGTGGCGCAGATGCCGCTCCAGCATTGATGGCGTCTCCAGCATGTCGCCCTGCGCCTGGTGCCCGGCACCGCCCGCCGCTGCCCGGCGCGCCGCCGCGACGAAGGACAGCCCTGGGGCGAGTGTCTCGTAGCGCAGCCCGGTCGCGTTCGAGGCCAGCGGCACGATGCCGTGCCGCTCGCCCTCGTCCTCCTCATCCTGCAACCAGGGCATGACAGCCTGCCGCCTCGGCTTCGGCTGGCGCGCCACCGTACCCTGCTCGGTTTCGATCCGCCGCCGGAAGGCGCGGAACAGCAGGTCGTCGGGGTGATAGACAAGCGCGCGCTGCTCCTCCCACGGACCGGCATCGGGATCGACCCGGGTCGCGCGCGCGATCATCTGCTCAAGCCAGGGCCGTGAGCGGATATGCGTCAGGCTCGCCACGACCGAAACCGAGGGCGCGTCCATGCCCTCATAGGCCATGGCGACGGTGACCAGGATCGCGGGTTCGGGGAGCAGCCGGAAGGCGGCCAGCATCTCCTGTGCATCCCGCTCGTCGGAAACCGCGAGGCGGGCATCGGCAAGCCGCCTGCGCTCGGGCAGCCGCGCGCGGATATGCTCAAGGTAACGGCGCGCCTGCGCCTGGTCGGGCGCGACGACCAGGAGCTTGCCCAGCCCCTTCGCCTGCTCGCCAGGCATGAGGCCAAGCCGCCGTCGCCGCTCGGCCCGCAAATGGCGCGTCGCGTCGAAAGCCTGGTCGAGGAGTTGCTCCGCGAAGCCGGTCCGGAGCGCCGTGAACAGCGCGGCCCGTGTCGTCTCGTGGCTCTCGTCGAGCCGATGCGGCCCAAGCGCCAGGCCCTCATCCATCCAACTTGCCTCCCCGGCGATCGCGCCGAAGGTCACCGGCAGCACGGCGCGTTCGGCCAGCGCGTCAGCCCTCGAGTAGCCGATCACGGCCCAGCCGGGTGCGTCCATCTCGACCTCGCGCGTGCGGGCCCGGCCACCGGTCCGGTAGGGCAGCCAGAGAATGCCACGCCCGTCGGCGCGCATGAGCGTGCCCGAGAGCAGCAGCCGAATTCGGGCCAGTTCGAGGAGCGGCAAGATGGCCCGCGACCACGAGGCCTCGATGTCAGGGGCGCCGCCCGGCAGCGGAATCCTGCCCGTCGGCTCCGCGTCGCCGAGCGCGGGCAGGTGATGGATCTCGTCGATCACGAGCAGGTAGCGGTGGCGCGTGAACTCGGTAAGGTGGAGGTCGGGTGCCGCGGCAATGGCCTGGTAGGTGGTGACGTAGCCCGCAAGGCCACGGCAGGGATCGGGGGCGTTCTCGGCCGCCCGGACCGAGAGGCCATGGTCGAGGGCCTGTCGCCAGTGCGGATCGGCAAAGGCCTCCTCAGCCTGAAGGCGCAGGCTGTCCCGGGGCACGACCAGGCAGATGCGGTCCACGATACCCGCTTCGATCAGGCGGGCGGCGGCGATGACCGGGAGCAGGCTCTTGCCGCCGCCGGGCGTCACGGCAGCGAGGATGTCGCGGATGGTGCCCTCCTCTCCCGAGGAGATGGCCTGCACGACGCCGGCAAGCCGGCGCTGATGGGTTCGGAGCGGGCGAGGCACCGGAAGAGCTTACGCAGACAAACCCGGCAGGTGAATCCCACAAGTTGCCGGAGCCGCATCGGCCCGCCAAAGTCTTCGGGCAACGGCTTCCCGCACTGATGCTCGTGTTCGGCTCGTGCCATACCGCGGCGCTTGTGCGGCGCTTCAGATATGCGACCGGCAGGGGCGGCGTTCTGCTAATGCCGTGGCACAATCGGTGGTCTTGCGGCTGCACAGATAAGGAATGGCGACCAGCTGCAGCCGGTCTTCACCGGTGCGGCCATGGTCCAGATAGCCAGACCTGGTTCGGTACCGCTGCCATGAATAGCCTATCCAATATGTTGAGTTTGGCGGAAAGACATGACGGCCATCGGTAGTGTGCCAGAAGCGCCGCTACCGATGGGCCTGAACGCCTTGCCGACACACAGGCCGGCAATCGGATGCCGGCCGGCTTGCGCACTCTTGATCCGCAATGCGGCGAGCGCCCACAGGAGCCGGACCGAGCAATGACAACAAACGCTCAAGAGCCGTGTCCTGCAGACTGCTACTGGCCAAGTGAATTCCAGGTCCCTGGCGGCCACTACAACCATCAGTGCCACACGAAAGCCTGAACAACTCCACCACGGCCTATGCCTGCTTCGGTCAGGGTCAAGCCATCCTGCAAGAACGTGAACGCATCAGGCTTACACCAAACAGTAGCGCCGCTTGCTGCCCCAACACCAAAACGCATAGTCTTCAACCCAGATGGGCCAGCGCCTCAGTCAACTCACTGCCTCGCCTGTCCCAAGGCATTCAATGACGAACAGTGACCGCCGAAGGAGCCAGAAGCTGTATTCGCCATACGGCAGGCGAACACGCCAGCCCTGCGCCAACCCCCAGCGCCCGGGCGGCGCCTCCCGAACGGCAACGGCCGAGTGGCAGTCGATTGCCGGCGGGCCATGCATTGCGGCACGGTCCCAGAGGAGCCGGCTTGGATGATCGCCGACACGAGGATGCGAGCAGAGACGGAGCGTCTCCTTCTGCTCGCCCTGTTTGCCCGCATGGACACACTCGCCATGTCGGTCGCGGTCGCTGTCCTCGGCGGGCTCGGGATGGCGCTGGCGACAGCGGTCCTGCTCATCGCGGGTGCCGAGCCGGGCATGCCGGTCGGTCCCAATCTGGCAGCACTCTCCACCTTCCTGCCGGGTTACAGCCCCAGTTGGGCGGGCGCCGCGGTCGGTGCCGTTTACGGTGCCATAGGCGGCCTGGTGGCTGGCTTCCTGCTGGCGATCTTCTGGAACTTCGTTCACCTCATCCTGCTCGGCGTCGTCGCGCTGCAGGGGCAGCGTTTCTGATGGCCCCCATCTCTCCCCTCCCTGGGCGGCCATCGCTGCGGTCCTGCGATCGCCGGTCGGCTCCTGGGCGGGTCCTTGGTGAAAGGCACGCGTGATGGCCGCTGCATTCACCCCTTTGCACAGGCAGGAGAACAAGGGTCGTGAAATCCCGAGCCGTGAGTTCGTCACCGCCGCCGTTCGCCTGAACGTCGTCATAGCGGCGATTGGTGGAGGGCTGGCAGGTGGGATGTTCATGTTTCTCGTCACCCACCTCTCGCTTCTGGTCACGGGCGATCAGGCCGGCCGCTACCTGAACCTGCTCGGCGTATTCATGCCCGGCTACGTCGCCAGCGCAGAGGGTGCCTGGATCGGCCTGCTGTGGGGAGCGGCCTATGGCAGCATCTCCTGCGGCCTTCTCGCGTGGCTCTATGCGCGCACCGCGGGCGACAGGGTCGTGGATCTCACTCTTTTCCGGGACGATTCACGCGCCGACCTGCGACCGCCAGTACTCCTTCTTTCGCCGCACTCGATCGGGTTGGCGCTTGGCAGCGTCATGGGGCTGCAACTCTTCCTGACGACGACGTGGCTGGTCATCCGCGGCACGGCTGGAGAGAGCCCGCACGCAAGCCTGCTATCGAATTATCTGCCTGGCTACACTCCGAGTCTTGCAGGTGGGCTGATCGGCGCGGCCGAGCTCTTCGTGCTGGTCTATGCCTCGGCGTTCCTGGTGGGCACGATCTACAACCGCATCGCACGATACCGTCATCACAGGGACAGGAGACCACGGGGATGAGCACACCACCGAACACCGTCATCCTGGGTGGCGGGCCCGCGGGCCTGGCTGTGGGTCATGAGCTGACCGCGAACGGAGCACAAGTGACGGTGCTCGAACGCGAAAGCTATGTCGGCGGCCTGGCGCGGACGATCCATCATAAGGGCTACAAGTTCGACCTTGGTGGGCATCGCTGGTTCACCAAGAACGAGGATCTGAACGACTGGTTCCGCACCCTCATGACGGGTGAGCTCGTCATGGTGGATCGCATCAGCCGCATCTACCATGACGGAAAATACTACAACTACCCGCTGGCAGTCGGCGAACTCGTCAAGAACGTCAGCCCCCTGGACATCCTGCAAATCGGCAGTTCCTTCCTGTGGGCTTCACTGCGGCAGGCGGCGCTCGACCGGCCGATCGTGAACATGGAGCAGGCCTACACCGCGCAGTTCGGCGGCAAATTGTACGAGATGTTCTTCCGTCGCTACAGCGAGAAGGTCTGGGGCGCACCATGCACCGAGCTCTCGGCCGACTGGGTGGCGCAGCGGAGCCGTGGCCTGTCGGTCGTGACGCTGGCGCGCGACGCACTGCTGGGCTCGCGCAAGGATGTGGTGAGCCTCATCGAGCAGTTCATGTACCCGCGCGACGGGTATATGCGGATCTCGGAGCGGATGGCGGAGGACATCACCACGCGGGGCGGTAGCGTTCTGCTCGGCAGCCGCGTCACCCGGGTCGTCTATCACGGGCCGGATGACTTCGAAGTCGCCTTTGTCAGAGATGGCGAGGAGCAGAGCGTCAGGGCGGATGCCGTCGTCTCCACCATCCCACTTGGCGTGCTGGCCCGAATCCTGTCTCCCTCCTGCGGCCCGGAGGTCGAGGCCGCGTCGCGGGGCCTGATCTTCCGCGACCTGATCACCGTGAACCTCATGCTCAAGCGCCGGCGGGTCTCGCCGGATACCTGGCTCTATATCCAGGACCCCGACATTCTCTTCGGCCGCATGCACGAGCCGAAGAATTGGAGCCCGGCCATGGTCCCGGACGAGGAGCACACCTCGCTGGTCCTGGAGTGCTTCTGCTCGGAGGGCGACCGCATCTGGAGCATGTCGGACGAGGCGATCGGCCGGCGCTGCATTCTCGATCTCGCGGAAAAGCTCGGCTTCATTGATGAGGCGGATGTCGAGGATCTGATGATCGTCCGCGTCCGGGACGCCTACCCGGTCTATGACCTGCAGTACCAGCAGAAGATCCAGACCATCCAGGGCCACCTGCGCCGCCACAAGGGCCTGCACACCGTCGGGCGCGGCGGGACTTTCCGCTACAACAACGCCGACCACTCGATCGAAATGGGCCTCTTGCTCGGCCGCGAGATGCTGGGCGAGGACGTTGACCATATGGTCGTGAATACCGACCGCGAGTATCAGGAGGAGAAGCGTGCCGGCGCGAAGGACGGCCACTACCGGCGGCGGGTCCAGGTGGACTGAGCCCATGGCCGATGGGCGGGGCGCCGGCGGCAATGCGCCTCGGGTCGCCATCCTGGGTGCCGGACTGATGGGACGCTGGCATGCCGACACGGCACGGCGCCTCGGTGCCCGGGTGGTTGGCGTGGCCGATCCTGATCCGGCGCGCGCCCGGGCGCTGGCAGCGCGGCACCCCGGCGCCATTGCGTTTCCTGAAGCCGAAGCCGTCCTGTCGCGCGACCTGGTTGACATCGCCCATATCTGCTCGCCCCTGCCGACCCATGCCCCGCTGGCTGCCGCGGCAATCGAGAGGGGCATTCATGCCCTGGTCGAAAAGCCGCTGGCCGCTTCCGCAGAGGAAACGCGGCGACTGCTCGATTTGGCCCGCGCAGCCGGCGTCATTCTGTGCCCTGTCCACCAGATGGGCTTCCAGGACGGGGCAACGCGCGCCGCGGCTGCCCTTGGCACACTCGGCCCGGTCTCGCGCATCAGCTTCGATATCTGCTCGGCCGGCGGTGCCGGCCGCCCGGCCGACGCGCTGGACGAGATCACCGCCGACATCCTGCCGCATCCGCTCTCGATCCTGCGGCGTCTATGGCCGGGCGCCCCCCTGGAGGCGGCGCGCTGGTGCATGCATCATCCGAGTGCCGGCGAACTTCTGATCAGCGGTGCCCATGCCGGTGCGCTCCTGTCCATCTCCATCAGCATGAACGCCCGGCCGACCTGCTTCGAAATGGCCGTGCAGTGCCACAAGGGCAGTCTCCGCCTCGACCTGTTCCATGGCTTTGCCCTTGTCCGGGGCGGCGGCGTCTCCCGCCTGCGCAAGGCGATGCGGCCCTTCACGGATGCCGGGGGGAGCTTCGCCGCTGCTGCCGCCAATCTGTGCCGGCGCGGCCTGCGGGGTGAAGCTGCCTATCCTGGCCTGCGCGAGCTCACGCGGGGCTTTTACGCCGCCGTCCGCACCGGCGGGCCCTGGCCGATCCCGCCATGCGACGCGATCGCGGTGGCCGCGGCGCGCGACGACATCCTGGCCCGGATGGCGGCCGGAGGAACCGAGGGCAGCGCCGGGGCAGGGGCGGTCCCGGCTGCTGTGGCAGGCCGCCACGCGGTGGACCACCGCGACCGGGCTGCTGCCGGTACGCTGCAACATCTAGGCTCCTGAGATGGCCACCGGCCCTGAAGGCCTCACCGTCGTCGTCATCCCGCTGCTCGGAGGCGATGAACTCGCCGCCTGCCTTGACAGCCTGCCGCTAAGGGACGGCGGCATGGAGTGCGTGGTCGTCCTGCGTGACGACATGACGGCACACTCCACGGTGTCCTGGACCGGGCGCTATCCGTCGGTCACCTTCCTCGATGGCGGCGCCCGGCCTGTGCCCCTCCGCCGCCAGCTCGGCGTCGAGGCGGCGCGCGGCGCCGTCGTCGCCCTGATCGAGGACACCACGCGGCCCGATCCTGGCTGGTGTGACGCCATCCGTGCCGCCTTCGCCGACCCCAGCGTTGCTGCCGCGGGCGGCCCGGTGCGGATTGCAGCGGGCTTGCCCAGCCGGTTCCAGGCGCTGGGCTGGAGCGAATACGGCACCTTCCAGGCGAAGCGGTTTCTGCGCCTGGCGGTGGATGCGGCGGAGCGTGGCGACAAGCTGGCCGCCGGCCGGCCGATCGGCGTCACGCGCCTGCCGGGCAACAACATCGCCTTCCGCCGCGCCGCGCTGCACGACCTCCTGCGCCCGGGCGGCATTGGCCTCGTGGAAGGCGAGGTCTGCGATGCGCTGCGGGCGCGCGGGCACCGGCTGCTCTGCCAGCCGGCGATGTCGGTGACCTACGCCGCGCCTGATCGGCACGGCGCCGCGCTTGCTACCCGGTTGCGGCACGGCCGCATCTACGGAGCCGCGCGGGTGGAGGGGCGCGGCTGGATGCGGCGCTTCGCCTTTGCGGCAAAGGCGATGCTCCTGCCCGGGGTGCTGTCGGCGCGGACCCTGTCCGCCATGGGCGGAGGGGTCCGGCCCGCTGCCGTGCCGTCGGTTGCGCTCTGGGTCGGGCTCATGGAGAGCGCCTGGGCGCTCGGTGAAGCCGTCGGCGCCCTGGCGGGGGCCGGAGACAGCCTGGAGGCGTGGCGCTAGTGGATATCGGCATCGACGCGACCTGCTGGTGGAATCGCCGCGGCTTCGGGCGCTTCACGCGAGAGCTGCTCAAGGCCATGCTGGCCGAGCCGCGCGGGCACCGGTTCTGCCTGTTCACCGACCGGCCGCCGGAGCCGGAGATGGACCGGCCGCATGTCCGGGTAGTGCAGGTCCCGGTCGAGCGTCCCGTAACTGCCTCTGCTGTCTCCGACGGGCGCCGGTCGCTGCGCGATGTCTGGCTGTTCAGCCGTGCCGCCTCCGCCGAGCCGATGGACATCATGTTCTTTCCGGCTGTCTATTCCTGGTTCCCCGTGCTCGGCCGCACGCCGAGCGCGGTCACGCTGCATGACGCCATCGCCGAGCACTATCCGCAGCTGATCTTCCCGGACCGGAAGGGGCGTCTCTTCTGGTCGGTGAAGATGCGGCTCGCCAGCCGTTGGGCGCGCCGGATCATCACCGTCTCGAACGCCGCGCGGGAGGAGATCGTCGAATATGTCGGGGTGCGGCGCGACGCCATCGACGTGATCTGCGAAGGGGCGGACGCGCGATTCCGCCCGGTTGCCGATCCCGCGCGCCGCGCCGCCGCGCGGGCCGCGGC
>JAEWAG010000249.1 GCA_023391775.1 Pseudomonadota bacterium
GCGAGGGCACCACCTGGGCGGGGTTCCAGCCGTTGCAGGTGCCCACGTCCATGTATTCGATGAAGCGCACCACGTGGCCGGTGCCGCGGAAGCGCTCCAGCAGCGGCAGCACCTGGTCCTCGTTGACGCCGCGCTGGACCACGCAGTTGAACTTGATCCGGGAGAAGCCCGCGGCCTCGGCCGCGGCGATACCGGCCAGCACCGTGTCCACCTCGCCGCGGTGGCCGGACATGCGCCGGAACACGTCCGGGTCCAGCGCGTCGAGGCTGACCGTCAGCCGGTGCAGGCCTGCCTCGCGCAGGGCCCGAGCCTGGCCGGCCAGCAGCGCGCCGTTGGTGGTCAGCGCCAGGTCCTCGATCCCCGGGATGCGCGCCAGGCGCGCCATCAGCTCCGGCAGGCGCTTGCGCAGCAGCGGCTCGCCGCCGGTCAGGCGCAGCTTGCACACCCCGGCCTGGGCGAAGCCGCGCACCAGGGTCTCGATCTGGTCGAAGGACAGGCGCGCGGCCGCGGACATGCCGTGGTCGTCCGGCACCCGGTCCGCCGGCATGCAGTAGCCGCAGCGGAAGTTGCAGGCATCGATCACCGACAGGCGCAGGTCGCGCAGCGGCCGCCCGAGGCGGTCACGCGGTGCCTGCACCGGTGCCGGCAGCGCGCTCATGACGCCTCCACCACCGCTGCGGTGGGCGCGGCCAGGGGCACCACCTGCCCCGGCAGCGCCACCGCGTGTCCGCGCGCAGCCAGGGCCTGCGCATCGGCGAGGCTGGCGTAGTGGTACAGCAGCATGCGCGCCCGCAGCGCGGCCGGGTACTCGCGCTCCAGGTCGTCCACGCCGGTATGCGAGGGGTTGCCGTGCAGGCCGCAGTCGTGCGCGACCAGCTCGCCGTCGTCGGCATGGCGGGCCAGCATCTCCGGGATCGGCCGGGTATCGCCGCTCCACACCAGCGCGCCGCGCAGGCGCAGCCCGAACGCGGTGTCCGGCCAGTGGTGGCGCACCGGGAACACCTCCAGGCGGATGCCGTCATGCCAGAACGCATCGCCGACCGGCACCAGCTGGAACGCGTCCCAGAAGTTGGCCCCGCCCTCGGCCAGGACGTTGGGGTAGTCGGCCACCCGCCTGTGCAGCAGCGGCACCACCGGCGCCGGCACGTACAGGCGGATGCGGCCACGCCGCTGCGGGTTGAAATACGCCGCCACGAACAGCCGCTCGAACCCGGCCACGTGGTCCAGGTGCACATGGGTGACGAACACCGCATCCGGGTGCCCGCCGTACTGCGCCTCGTAGGCGGTCAGGCCTTCGGCGCCGCAGTCGATGGTCAGCCATGGCCGGCCGTCGCGCTCGATCGTGGACATCGGCGAGCCCAGTGCCACCGCCGACGCATTGCCGACCCCGTGGAAGCGCAGCGACCAGGCGGCCATCAGCAGCCCCGGTTCCAGGACAGCTCGTAGGCCCGGCGCAGGCGGGAGTAGTCCTTCTCGACCTCCTCGCCGCTGCGCTCGCCACGCAGCTTGAGCAGGGAACGCAGCAGCCGGCGCAGGTTGGCCTCGCGCCAGCCGGTGGCCGGGATGCGCATGCGCCCCCGGTCGAAGTCGATCAGCCAGCCCTGGCCGTTGCCGTCGAACAGGATGTTGTGCGCGTTGAGGTCGGCGTGCTCCAGGCCTTCGCGATGGAAGCGCGCGATCAGGCGCCCGGCCTCCTCCCATGGCGCACCGCTGCCGGCCACCAGCGCGCGGTCGGCCAGCGAGCGCACGCCCTCCAGGCGTTCGAGCAGGATCGAGGCGCGGTAGAACGGACCGGTGCGTACGTAGCAGGCGGCCAGCGGGCGCGGCACCGGCAGGCCGCGGCCCATCAGCACGCGCATCAGCCGGAACTCGGCGAAACTGCGGGTGCGCGCCGCGCCCTGCCACAGGTAGAGGTCGCGGCTGAGGCTGGCGGCCAGACCGCCGCGCAGGTAGTTGCGCAGTACCGAAGGGCCGAAGGGCGCATCGACGAACCAGGCGCCACCGCGGCCGCCCGAACCCACCGGACGCGCGCGTTCGCCCCACTGCGCGACGGAGAACAGTTCCGGTCCTGCTTGCCGCAGCCGTTCGCGGTCGAACAGAATGGCGCCGTATCCGCTGCCGGCGCGGTAGGGCGACAAGGCTTCATTGGCGTCGAACGCGACCATCCTCGCGAGTCTAACAACACCCCGAGACCGATGCCTCCCTCGATCTGCCTGCTGCGCCTGTCCGCCTTGGGCGATGTCACCCACGTGGTTCCGCTCGTGCGCACGCTGCAGCGCGCCTGGCCCGGGCTGCACCTGCACTGGATCATCGATCCGGCCGGCCATCGCCTGCTCGATGGCCTGGAGGACGTCACCTTCCACGTCTACAACAAGCGCAGCGGCCTGGCCGGCATGCGCCAGCTGCGCCGCGAACTGCCGCCGGAGCGCTTCGACGTATTGATGCAGCTGCAGGTCGCCGGCCGCGCCAACCTGCTGTCGGCCTTCGTGCCGGCGCGGCGGCGGATCGGCTACGACCGCTCGCGCTCCAAGGACCTGCACGGGCTGTTCGTGAACGAGCGCATCGCCGACCGGCCGGGCATCCACGTGCTGGATGCCATCGGCAGCTTCTGCGAGCCGCTGGGCCTGGTGCAGGACACGGTGGAGTGGAACCTGCCGGTGCCGGCCGACGCCCGCGCCTGGGCTGCCGCGCAATGGCCGGACGACGGCAGCCCGGTGCTGATGATCTCGCCCTGCTCCAGCCACGTGCGCCGCAACTGGTACGCCGACCGCTACGCGGCCCTGGCCGACCACGCGGCCGGCCGCGGCTGGCGGGTGGTGCTGTGCGGTGGCCGCAGCGACCTGGAGCGGCAGACCGCCGACGCGATCACCGCGGCCATGCGCCAGCCGGTGCTGGACCTGGTTGGCAAGGACACGCTCAAGCAGCTGCCGGCCCTGCTGGAACGCGCCGACCTGCTGGTCACCCCCGACTCCGGGCCGATGCACATCGCCAACGCCATGGGCACGAAAGTGCTGGGCCTGCATGCGGCCAGCAACCCGGCGCGCAGCGGCCCGTACTCGGACCGGCGCTACTGCGTGGACCGCTATGACGACGCGGCCCGCAAGTACCTGGGCAAGCCGGCCTCCGAACTGAAGTGGGGCACCAAGATCGAGCATGAAGGGGTGATGGAACTGGTGGCGGTGGACGACGCCATCGCCGCCTTCGAGCGCTACCGGGCCGACCATGGCCGCTGACGCGGCACGCGCGGCGTGACCGTCGCCAGCCGCCCGGCCGGCCCGCCGCGCCTTCCGGCCGCGGCGGTCCTGGCCCTGTTCGTGGTGTCCGGTTTCGCCGGCCTGGTCTACCAGTCGCTGTGGTCCCACTACCTGGGGCTGGTGCTGGGCCACGCGGCCTATGCCCAGAGCCTGGTCCTGGCGATCTTCATGGGCGGCATGGCGCTCGGCGCCTGGGGCGCGGCGCGGCTGGGCCTGCGCTGGCGCCGGCTGGTGATGGCCTACGCCGTGGCCGAGGCGGCCATCGGCATCCTCGGCCTGGTGTTCCATCCGCTGTTCCTCGGCTACACCGGGTTGTCCGAGCGCCTGCTCGGCGTGCTCGGCGACGGCCTGCCCGCGCAGATGTACCCGTGGCTGTCGGCGGCGCTGCTGATCCTGCCGGCGTGCATCCTGCTCGGCGCCACCTTTCCGCTGCTGAGCGCCGGCTGGATCCGCGCCAGCCAGGGCCAGGACGCGCGCGTGCTTGGCGGGCTGTATTTCGCCAACAGCCTCGGCGCGGCCGCCGGCGCGCTGGCCGCCACCTTCCTGCTGCTGCCACGGCTGGGCATGCCCGGTGGGCTGGTGGGGGCCGGCGGCGCCAACCTGCTCGTGGCGGCAGCCGCGGCCTGGCT
>JAEWAG010000197.1 GCA_023391775.1 Pseudomonadota bacterium
GCCGTCGGCTGGGTGGACGCGGCAGCCGGAACCGCCGCCGGGGCGGCACCGCGTGCCACGCGCACGCCGCGGGCCTTCATCCACGCGTCGAACTCGTCGGCGGTCATGCGCTTGCCGTTCTGGCTCATGTCAAAGCGCCACGGCGTGTTGTCGAACTCGGTCTGCGGCTGGTCCGCGGCCGGGTCGTGCGGGCTTGCGGCGGCAGCCGGCGCCGGCAGCGCGGCGGCCGCATTGCGGCAGTCCTCGATGCTCAGGCGCAGCAGCACCCGGTCCAGCGACTGGGACGCATCGGCACCAGGCGCCAGGACGCCCGAGGGCATGCCCAGCTGCGAGGAGCCCGCGGCCAGCTCGGCGGCCACGGGGGCGACGGCAGTGGCCGGCACTTCCAGCGCGGCAGGTGCCATGGCGGGGGGGCAGTTCGCAGCGGCCATTGCCGCCGCCGGGACAAGGGTGATGCCGAACAGGGCAGCGGTCATGGCGCGCATGGGGAACTCTCCCGTGGAATGCGCCCGAGTTTAGGCCCGGCGTGGAGAGCGATTCAAGAAGTGCTTGCAGAAACAGCGGTAAAACGCGATGCCTGCTGCAAAAATCCGCGCGGGGGATCTTCACATCCCGGATCGGGCAAAAAAAACGGGGCCCGGCTTGCGCCGGCCCCCGCGTCGGTACTGCCTGACGTCGCTTAGTTCTGGACGTTCAGCTCGGTGCGACGGTTCTTCGCACGGCCTTCCGGATTGTCCGAACCATCCGAGTTGGTGTTCGGGGCAATCGGGCGGCTCTCACCGTAGCCGATCGGGCCGACCAGACGCGAAGCATCGACGCCGTTGCTGGTCAGGTAGTCGTACACGGCGCGGGCGCGACGCTCGGACAGGGACTGGTTGTAGGCGTCGGTACCCTTCGAGTCGGTGTGGCCAGCCACTTCGACGCGCAGGTCGGGGTAACGCTTCAGGATCTCGGTCGCCTCGGACAGGATCGCCACCGCGTCAGGACGCAGGGTCGACTTGTCGAAGTCGAAGTTGACGCCCTTCAGGTCGATGGAGACCGGAACCGGGCAGCCGTCCGGACCGATGGCCTGGCCAGCCTGCGAGTTCGGGCACTTGTCGTCGCAGTTGTTGACGCCGTCGCCGTCGTCGTCCAGGTCGGCGCAGCTCGGGGCAACCGGAGCCGGGGCCGGCGGCGGGGCAGCGACCGGAGCCGGGCCCAGCGGGATCACGACGCCGACCGAGGCCAGCAGGTCGCCGAACCAGTCTTCGTTCGGGGCCGAGACGCTCTGGTCGTCGAAGTCGGCACGGTAGGCCACTTCGGCGCGCATGGCGACGCGCTTGTCGAAGGTGGTCTGCAGGCCGATGCCGACCTTGGCGGCCAGGTTGCCGTCCTCACGCTGGGCCGGGGAGGTCGGGCTCGGGATCACGTACTCTTCCTCGGAGGCCTGGTAGCCCACGCCGAAAAGGAAGTACGGGTTCCAGCCACGGCCCTCACGGACCAGATGGCGGCGGAAATCCAGCGAAGCGCCGTACTGGCTCCAGTTCAGGTCTTCGTTGGCGTCCATCGACGGGTTCTGGTAGTTCAGCTCCGCATCCACCGACCAGACCGGGCTGACGAACTTGCCCAGGCCGATGGTGCCGAACGGCGCGTCGTCGGTGCCGCGCTCGCTGTCCTGGAAGTTGAAGCCGACGGAGCCGGTCAGGTACCAGCGGTCGTCGAATTCCTGGGCCGAAGCGGCCTGAGCCGCAAACAGGCCGCCCAGCAGCGCAGCGGTCAGAAGTTTCTTGTTCATCTCATGCTCCTTGATGATTCGGGGGATGATCCGGGAGTGAATCATGTGTGCCTCGGGATCAGACATGCGCTGGGGGAGCTGCATATCCTGACGTCCGTTCTGTCACGTCGTCGGCGCGCAGGTTAGGCGCGGGGATGTGAAGGCGATGTTAACAGTAGCGTAACATGTGAATTGACGCCCGCCGCCGGCTGCGCTTGGTTGCGGACCACGGTGCCCGCGGCTACTGCCGCGGACCATCTGCCCGGGCCGGCAAAGCGGCAGCGGTTTTCCGGCGTCTGCGTATCATGGCCCCGCCCTCTTTTGTGCCGCGGAGCTGCCTATGAAAGCTGTCGGTCTGACCCGTTACCTGCCGATCGACGAGCCCGCCTCGCTGCAGGACCTGGAGATGCCCAAACCGGCGCCCGGCCCGCACGACCTGCTGGTCCGGGTCGAGGCGGTTTCGGTCAATCCGGTCGATACCAAGGTGCGTGCACCACGCGAGGGCGTGGAGGATCCACCGCGCGTGCTCGGCTATGACGCCGCGGGCGTGGTCGAGGCCGTAGGCAGCGAGGTTTCGCTGTTCCAGCCGGGCGACGAGGTCTATTACGCCGGCGACATCACCCGTCCGGGCAGCAATGCGCAGTACCAGCTGGTGGACGAGCGCATCGCAGGTGCGCGCCCGGCCACGCTGGACTTCGCCGAATCCGCGGCGCTGCCGCTGACCACGCTGACCGCGTGGGAGCTGCTGTTCGAACGCATGCCCTACGACTTCGACGCCGACAACAGCGGCCGGCGGCTGCTGGTGGTCGGCGGTGCCGGAGGTGTCGGCTCGATCGCCATCCAGCTGGCCCGGCATGCCGGCTTTACCGTGGTGGCCACCGCCTCGCGCCCGCAGAGTCGCGACTGGTGCCGGCGCATGGGGGCGCACGAGGTGCTCGACCATCGCCAGCCGCTGGGGCCGCAGCTGGAGGCACTGGGCATGGAAGCGGTGGATGCGGCGATCAACCTGGCCGACACCGACCGCTACTGGGACGAGCTGGGCCAGCTGCTGGCGCCGCAGGGCCATGTCGGGCTGGTCGTGGAGCCGGCCGGCCCGCTGCGCATCGGCGACCCGTACAAGGCCAAGTGCATCGGCATCCACTGGGAATTCATGTTCGCGCGGCCGCGCTTCGGCACCGCGGACATGATCTGCCAGCACCGCATCCTCAACCGGGTCGGCAGCCTGGTGGAGGCCGGCGAACTGCGCACCACCCTGACCGGCGTGCTGGGCCCGATCAACGCGACAAACCTGCGCGAGGCGCATCGCCGGCTGGAGAGCGGCGGCACCATCGGCAAGCTGGCCTTGTCCGGCTGGCAGTGAGCCGAACCGCCGGGCGCTTGCCGGCCCGGCGGCTTTCACCGAGGATGGGCGCCATCCATACGCCAGCGTATTTGCCATGACGCCCGCCGCCGACGCCGCGCCGTACCCGCACCTGTTCACGCCCCTGGACCTGGGTTTCACCACCCTGCGCAACCGCGTCCTGATGGGCTCGATGCACACCGGGCTGGAAGACCGCGCGCGCGACTGCCCGAAACTGGCCGCCTACCTGGCCGAGCGCGCCGCAGGCGGGGCCGGACTGATCGTGACCGGCGGCTTCGCCCCGAACCTGGCCGGCTGGCTCAAACCCTTCGGCGGCAAGCTGTCCTGGCCCTGGGAAACGGGCCCGCACCGGCAGCTCACCTCCGCCGTGCATGCGCACGGGGCGAAGCTGTGCCTGCAGCTGCTGCATGCCGGCCGCTACGGCTACCACCCGCTGCAGGTTGCGCCTTCCCGGGTCAAGGCGCCGATCAATCCGTTCACCCCGCGCGCCCTGTCCGCGCGCGGCGTGGAGCGGACGATCACGGCGTTCGCCAGCGCCGCGGCCCGTGCACGCGAGGCCGGCTACGACGGCGTGGAGGTGATGGGTTCGGAGGGCTACCTGATCAACCAGTTCACCGTACCGCGCACCAACCGGCGCGAGGACGCCTGGGGCGGCGACGCGCAGCGGCGGATGCGCTTCGCGGTGGAGATCGTGCGCCGCATCCGCGAGGCCTGCGGCCCGGACTTCATCCTGATCTACCGTCTCTCGCTGCTGGACCTGGTCGAGGACGGAAACGCCTGGGACGAGATCGTCGCCCAGGCCCGCGCGGTGCAGGCGGCGGGCGCGACCATCATCAACTCCGGCATCGGCTGGCACGAGGCACGGGTGCCGACCATCGCCACCTCGGTGCCGCGCGCGGCCTTCGCCGGGGTCACCGCGCGCCTGCGTCCGGAGGTGACGGTGCCGGTGGTGGCGGTCAACCGCATCAACATGCCCGAGGTGGCCGAGCGCATCCTCGCCTCCGGCCAGGCCGACCTGGTCTCGCTGGCACGCCCGCTGCTGGCCGACCCGCAATGGCCGGCCAAGGCCCGCGCCGGGCGGGCCGAATCGATCAACACCTGCATCGCCTGCAACCAGGCCTGCCTGGACCACATCTTCGAAGGCAAGGTCGCCAGCTGCCTGGTCAACCCGCGCGCCGGGCACGAGACCGAACTCAACTACGCGCCTGCAACCACGCCGCGCCGCATCGCGGTGGTCGGCGCCGGACCGGCGGGCCTGGCCTGCGCCACGGTGGCCGCCGGGCGCGGCCACCAGGTGACCCTGTTCGAGGCCTCGGACCGGATCGGCGGCCAGTTCAACCTGGCCGCGCGCATTCCGGGCAAGGAGGAATTCACCGAGACCCTGCGCTACTTCCGCCAGCGCATCGCCGAGACCGGGGTGGAGCTGCGCCTGGGCACGCTGGCCGGGCCGGACGCGCTGGCCGGCTATGACGAGGTCGTGCTGGCCACCGGCATCGTGCCGCGGCAGGTGGACTTCCCGGGTGCGGACGACGCGCGGGTGGTCAGCTACCTGGACATCCTCGACGGCCGGGTGGCGCCGGCCGGGCGCGTGGCCATCGTCGGTGCCGGCGGCATCGGCTTCGATGTGGCCGAGTTCCTGGTGCAGGAAGGTCCGTCGCCAAGCCTGGACCCGCAGCGCTGGCACGCCGAGTGGGGCGTGGACATCGCCGGGAAC
>JAEWAG010000384.1 GCA_023391775.1 Pseudomonadota bacterium
CCCCTACGGCGCCTCCCGTCCCGGCGGGAGGCGCTGGCGGCCCCGCCGCCCATCCCGACACCAGAACAACGAAGACAAGAGGACCCGCTTCATGGCCGTCAAGATCGACAGGAAAATCAAGGGCTACGCCGTCGTCACCCCCGACGACAAGGCGCGCGAGGCCGCGCCGGCGCCCGTCGTCGC
Organism: Pseudomonadota bacterium; assembly: GCA_023391775.1. Taxonomy (GTDB): domain Bacteria; phylum Pseudomonadota; class Gammaproteobacteria; order Xanthomonadales; family Xanthomonadaceae; genus Pseudoxanthomonas. Next base: position 184 of record JAEWAG010000384.1, read on the forward strand.
CGATCGCGCACCGGCCAGCGAGCCCACCGACAACGTCATCCACATGCACGAGCGCATCGAGCGCCCGGACGTGCTGATCGGCAGCACCTACAAGATCAAGTCGCCGCTGGTGGAGCACGCCATGTACGTGACCATCAACGACATCGTGCTCAACGCCGGCACCGAGCACGAGCTGCGCCGCCCGTTCGAGGTGTTCATCAACTCCAAGTCGATGGACCACTTCCAGTGGATCGTCGCCCTGACCCGCATCATGTCCGCCGTGTTCCGCAAGGGCGGCGACGTGACCTTCCTGGTGGAGGAGATGAAGGCCGTGTTCGACCCGCGCGGCGGCTACTTCAAGGCCGGCGGCGTCTACATGCCCTCCCTGGTGGCCGAGATCGGCGCCGTGGTCGAGGAGCACATGAAGTCCATCGGCCTGATCCACGACCCGGAGCTGAGCGCCCACCAGAAGGCCCTGATCGCCGAGAAGCGCAAGCAGTACGAGGACCGCGCCAAGGAAGCCAGCGCCGCCGTCAGCGGCACCCCGCGCGAGGAAGACGTCGCCGTGACCGGCGAAGGCACCAGCTTCCCGCCCAGCGCCACCATGTGCCACAAGTGCAGCACCAAGGCCCTCGTGATCATGGACGGCTGCGCGACCTGCTTGAACTGCGGGTATAGCAAGTGCGGGTGAGGTGCCGCTGATGCAAGCTAATAGGGTCGGCTCGTTGAGTCGGCCCTTTTTTTTGCCGCGGCACCGGAAAACTGATGTTTTGCTGTCGATGGCTGGATAACTGATCGGATGGTCATTTAACTCTGTTGCTGAAGAAAGCAGGAAATCCCAATTCCACGATCACAAACGGAAGGAGATAGACGTGACTGCAGCAAGGGATTTTGCAAATTCGGTATACAAGAATATGGCTGGCTTCTTACCTGGTCAGCCAATCGGAACTAGTACGGCAGTCGGGGATATTTATAAGATCCCTGCATTCAATAATTCAAAAATTGAGAAGCTCGCAGTAGTCGAAAATTTCGGTTTGCAGGCGCCTGATCTTATAAAGATTTCAAAGGTTGATCGGGTCGTCCTCCAGAGTGCTAAGGGTGTTCAAGTGACCGCCAAGCTCGCGGGGGATGCGCCCTCAATTCCGGGGAGTGCGCTCGCTATTGAGGATGCTGGCCTGACCGTCGAGTTCAAGTCGGATTCTTCGTATATTTTTGCCGCCGAGGAGCTTTCGTATTGGGAGCCCCGGGATATGCCTTCGTACTTGCTTCAAGTCAAGGATGCAATTGCGAAAAAGAATATTCTTGGCGTCAGTGAATGCTGGGTTGTTACTCGTGTGGCAAGGGTTGAAAGATATGTTCTTGCCCTATCTAAGGGCAGCACAGGTGCGATGGAGCTTAAGGTGGCTGGATCGGCTTCGCTCTCTGGGATAGGTGATCTTGCTTCCGCTGAGGTGTCTATGAAGATTGTTCGTACCCACAATCTAGCGAATAGCATTGTGTCCACCACTCCGGCCGGTCTCCTCTTCTACGCCAAGAAGCTAAGCGCAAGAGGGGGCGCGGGGCGGGGTGCGGAAAAATCAAATCAGGAGGTTCTAGAATTTTCCGACATCACGGATAGTGATATCGACAGGCTGCGTTACTGAGTCCAGATGCCACCTGAGCGCAGAGGCGCTCAGGTGGCCGGGTGGTGGGTTCGGGTAGCTATCAACTGGCAGGCATGCGCGGTGATTCAGGGTGCTCGGTAGGAACTCTTTTATTCCTGGAGTTCCTCTAAGTAGGGGGCGAATGCCTTAGTCATCATTTCCCGAAGTGGCCCTGGAACCCCATTCCAATTCTCCTCCCATGCAAGGGTGTTTCGATAAGCGCGGGCCTGCAGCGCCTGGCGGCCCTTGTTGGCGACGGTCACACGTTCGTGGATACGTCGGGCGTGTACCGGCGGTTTCCGCTGGAAGGCGTCTGGTTCGAGGACGGGTTCAGGGTGGTCCGCACGGCTCCGGGATACCGGGAGGCGCTGGGTGCCCGGATCGTCGCGATCGGACCGCTTTCCATCGAGGAAGCCCAGCGCAGGATCCAGCAGTTCGTCCCGCAGGCCGAGAACCGGTGGTATGTGCTGCACGCCAGCGCCAGGCAGCTCATGGGCGTGGAACCGCTGGCCGCGGCGGGCGTCCTTCCGGAACCGGGGCCGGCGGACTTCACCTTCGAGGATGATGCCGGCGCCGCTTCACGCTGCGGGTCCAGCCCGTGCCTGCCGGCACCGATGCGTCGGGCCACGTCGCCCCGGACCCGCTGCCATTACCCTTCCAGAACCCGGAGGAGGGGCTCTGGTTCACCTACCTGGCCGAAACAGGGATCAGAGTGCACTTTCCAGCTCCGACGGGGGTGTTGGGGTGTGTCGAAGGGCCGGCTGAGCCGGCCCTTCGTCCAATCAAACCCACGCAGTTACGGTGCCGGTTTCGGCTCCGGCTTGCGCGGCATCCGCTCGTCCCGCATCGCCGCGTGGTAGGCGAAGCTGGCCATCACGGCCGCGGCCTGCTTGAGGTCTTCGGCTTCGATGTGGTCCCAGGTATCCAGGTGGGTGTGGTGGACGTTGGAGAAGTAGTCCAGACGGTCCTGGATGAACTGGAAGCCGGGCAGGCCGACGCGGTCGAAGGCGATATGGTCGGTGGAGCCGGTGTTGCGGGTAGCCACCGTGGTGGCGCCCACGTCGTTGAACGGCTTCAACCACGCCTCGAAGATCGGCACCGCGGCCAGGTTTTCCTGCGCGTAGATGCCACGGAAGCGGCCCGAGCCGTTGTCCATGTTGAAGTAGACCGAGAACCTGTCGTAGCCACGCAGCTTCTGCAGCGGACCGGTCGGCTCGCGCAGGCTGGCCGGCAGCGCCTGCTGGGCCGGGTCGATCGGCTCCGGGAAGTGGGCGAAGTTGCGCGAGACGTAGTCCTGCGAACCGATCAGGCCCTGCTCCTCGCCGCTCCACAGGGCCACGCGGATGGTGCGCCTGGGCTTGAGGTCGAGCGCCTTGAGGATGCGCATGGCTTCCATCACCACGGCCACGCCGGCACCGTTGTCGGCCGCGCCGGTACCGGTGTGCCAGGAGTCCAGGTGCGCGCCGATCATCACCACCTCGTCGGCCTTGCTGCCGCCGCGGATCTCGGCCAGCGTGTTGTAGCCCGGCTTGTCGCCCTCGTCGGTGAAGCGGGCATCGACGCGGATGCGCAGCTTGACCGTCTCGCCGGCTTCCAGCGCGCGCACCAGCGGGTTGAAGTGCTCGGTGATCATGGTCAGTTCCGGCACGCCGACCGACTCGCCGGCCTTGCGTGAACCGCCGCCGGCCACGCGGATGATGCCGTTGTCCCAGCCCGACTGCGAGATCGCCGCCAGCGCGCCTTCGGCAACGAAGAAGTCGTTGGACTTGCGTGCCAGCTCCTGGCGCTCGTTGTATTCCTCCAGGCGCTTGGCGCGGTCGGCCGCAGCGGTGGCGGGGATGGTGAACTGCTGCAGGCCTTCCAGCGAGGTGGCGTCATGGCGGTGGCTGTCAGCGTCGGTGGCGCGCTTGTAGGAACGCGACTCACCCAGCAGCAGCACCTTGCCGGCCAGCTTGCCCTTGTACTGGTCCAGGTCGGCCGGCTTCTTGACCTCGACGCGGATCAGCTCGCCTTCCACGGTGCCGTCGGTGCCCGGCGTCCACGCCTTGGGCAGCGCGTGCAGCGGCAGTACGCGGTCACCGATCATCTCCACGCTGGCGTGGGTGAATTCCCAACCCCGGCCGAACGCCGGGAACGCATCGTCATGGACGTTGCTCAGGCCCCACTCGTTGAACTTGCCGCGGGCCCAGGCGTTGGCGGCGGCCATCTGCGGCGAGTTGGTCAGGCGCGGGCCGATGTTCTCGGTCAGATGGGTCAGGTGGTCCATCACCTGCGAGTGGTGGAACGCCTCTGTACGGATGCGGGTGACCACGTCCAGATCCACCTGCTCGGCCGCCTGCGCCGGAGCGCCCACCACCAAGCCCATGCACAACGCCAACAAACCCCGCTTGATCACTGCTTTCCCCGGCCTTCCGGCCCAAATCGCGCCAAGGCGGCGAGTTTAGCCAGTGCAGGCCAGCCGGCGAGCCGGCCAATGGTCATGGTGGAACGGCTCACCGCGCATTCGTCGCGGGACATGAGCCCGCACGGGTCAAAGCGCGGTATGGGTGGTAAGCGTCCAGGCGCTTCACGCCGCACGGTGCTGGCCGGCCCTAGTGTTGCGGCAGGCCATCCGGAAGCGCAGCCATGACACGTCCACGCCGCCCGCGCCGCACTTCGGCCAGTCATCTGGTGGACCTGGGCATTGCCGCACCGCAGGTCGTCGCGCATCGGCTGGCACGGATGGCCGCTTCGGGAGCGACGCCCTCCGCCGGCGACCGTCGCGAGTTCACCGGAATGGTCCTGGAGAAGCAGACCGCCTTCGCCCAGGGCTGGATGGCGATGTGGGTGGAAGCAGCGCTCGCGCAGCAGCGTTTCCTGCTGGCCTGCCTTTCTGGAGCGCCGTGGACGGGCACACATGCGTCGCGGGCCGCTGCGGACTGGGAGAGGCTCCTGTCCCGCAGTCTGGCGCCGGTGAGCCGGAAGGCAACCGCCAATGCGCGACGGCTTGCGCGGCGCTGAGCGGGTGGGGCTGGCCGGCGCATGTGCACTTCGTAGCGGCCCAGCGCGCCCACGCGTGGTTATCAGTAACGTGATGCGGACTTGAATGACCGGTCGGCCGAGACCCCGGATGCGCCCTTCGGGCCTATCTGGGCTATGCCGCAGTCTTCTTCGGTAATAAGGGCGTCAGCTTCACTTCGATGCAGTCGATTGGCGTCTGGTCCTTGATCGAGTAACTCATCCCGGCCCGTGGATCCCCCGTCAGTTCGGGGTTGAATCCGGCCATCCTGCTACTCATTGGTGCCGTCACTCATAGCGAGTCTCCTTAATTCGAAGCGAAGTGAACCTCGGGATTACCGCTTTGATATGCCTCGGACTAGATCTAGAGGAGCCTTTACGAGGCACGCATAGGCCAGTACAAAAACGAAGAACAGGATTCCAGACCAGACAATAGCGCCGGCTATTCGACTCCTTGACGCGAGCTCGAGCATCTGAAATCGCCACAGTGGCACGTCATCACCAAGACGGAACCGGGAAAAGAGGATGACCGCGAGCATCAGCAGCAGGACGATCCATGTAAACAGGAATGACGAAACGGTGTGCGTATCGCGCGGATTCGACTTGACGTACGTGTAGGCGGCGAAAGCAAGCCATGCAGGCATCGTTGCCCACGCGAGAAGGAAATAGTCGCCGATGAACGAAAGCCTTCCGGGTAGACCAACGCTCCAGTTCGCAATCGGGATCCAACCTTGGTTGATGCTGAATGCCTCAGTTATGTTGATCGCATGGGGAAACAGCAGGAAAAAGATAGCGGCGGCCGCGGCGTACCAGACGGAAACATGGCTGACGTCAAACCGGCCCGGGTAATGGATTCGCATTCGGCTTCCCCTCATGAACTTGGGTCAGAAACAGCGAGAAACGGCAGGGTCGCTTCCGAAGGCTGGTCCAGGACAGGCGACGGGCCGCTGCGGGTGAGTCTTCGTCCGAAACTTAACCTAGTTCCGAGACCGGAGTCAGAGTGCAGTTTCCGCAGGTCCGCAGCCGGGCAAGCGGAGCACACCCGGGACTCGCGCTTCCCGGTGGCCGGGACCCCGGATGCGGCCTTCGGCCTTATCCGCGCTACGCCGCTGCACACGCGCATGACCGTCTTCGGCGCAGGCTGGAGTGCCTGACCCAAGACTAGGAGCCACGCCATGACCACGCCCCAGACCCCTGACAGCATGGAGAAGTCGCGGCAGGAGAAGTCGCCGCCGCCCAAGCGCGAGGATGCGCATCCGGGGAAGCTGTCCAACCCGGAGACGGGCGACACCGCGGAGAAGCGGCAGGGCGGCGCCTGACGCCCCGTAGCCCGGGTAAGCGGAGCGCACCCGGGATTCGCGACAACTGATGACCGGGTCCCGGATGCGGCCTTCGGCCTTATCCGGCTACGGGCTCAGATCTGTTCCGTTGCAGATTTAGGGTATTTTTACGATGTCATTAAGCGGCGCTGAGCTTTCTATAAGTCCTTTGGAGAAGGTCCAATGCCTCGCTCTGCGTTAATCCATCTCCAAGTTGAACCGTGCGCGTGCGGTCCGAGTTACTTCCGAAAGCGCTATTAATCATCGCGTACTTGGCTCGGAAATGGGCGGCGTCCGTCTCGTTATGAAACTTTTCAGGCTTCAGCACAAGCGTAACTCTGTATCGAACCTCATTGGTAGTTCCATCTGGGGCCCTTGAGTGCTCGATATTGAAGTATGAAACCCACCAATCATCCCTACTCAAATTTTCGACATGGGGTGCCCGGATACTTATCCCGCTCCTGCGAGATTCCACGCCATCATCAGATTCCAATTCCAGTAGCGCCATTATCTGTATGGCGATTGCCTCCGGCCACTCCAACTCTGACAGGAGTTTTGCGGTTCCGCGATTTTGGAGAATGAACAGCATGGCGCTGCTGGGTTGCTCCTCATGCTCGAACCAGGCCGCTGTCATCCTGGGCCCAACGAATCTATGCAACTCTCGAATTGCTTCGGGATAGTCGCGGAGGAGTGCGGCTGCTATTAGTGTTCGTTTTCGATCAAGCGGATCTTCCCATTGAGTCCGCTCTGTGCAGTAGCTCGCAACTAGTTGGGCGGACGCATTGCCACGCTCAACTTGCCTGACGGCGCGATCGGCCGATGCCTTCAGCCAGCCGTATCCGACGTGAAGCCACGTGTCGGCGCATGGTTGCTTCCCTTCTTCGTCATAGTCAAAATCCTCGCTCATCGCAATGAAGGCAATGGCGAATTTGCTTAATCGCCTGTTCTTCTCGATCGCATCCTCGAAGGCTTTCTGATAGCGGTCGAGTTGAGCCTCGGTGTGCTTTGTCTTCGTCTTGTTCTCAATGACCACGATGAGCTGGTTCTGCTCGTCAATGATCGCGAGATCCGATCGACCCTTTCGATCAAAGCCGAATTCACGCACCGCAAACGCGCCGCAAAATGACGTGGTTCGTATTCGCGAGGGGGTCCAGCGTTCGAAGAATCGCCGTGTCGATGGTCGAGATGGTCCGAACCCCTTCGACTTCGGCGACTCAACTGTCATTGCACGATTGGATGCATACAGCAGCAGGTCGCGCAGGATCTCGTCGCCCTGTCCATGTCCCTCTCGCGAATCGAAAAGCCAGGCAAGGATGTTGCTGTTTTGGTTTTCACTCAGTTCAATCAGGTCGAATGCATCGCTTGCCCCCCGCTGGAGTTCATTTAACTCAGCGAGTCTGGGGTCGGCCATTAGTCGCTCAAAGTCCCTTGTTGTATGTATGCCCATCGGTAATCCCCTTCCCTGAGTTTGGTCGCTTTGAAAATTTAGCAGTCGAGGAGGCGTTGCGCACGCTTGACTCAGTGCTCTCCAAGGACGTGAGTCGATCCTGCCGCATTAGCGGAGAAGGAAAGCCTCCCCGTGGGTCGTGCTGGTGGCATGCTTGGCGTGGGGCCGCCCCGGCACGCGGCGAGGGGGAGCAATGACAGCGCAAACGCATGAAAACCTAATGATCGATGGCCACCCCCGCAGCATGATGAGCTGCCCGGATTTCCCGGTGGGGTCGTTTGGCATCGTAGAGGTGGAGAACCCGGGGAGGGGGGTCTGGTACTCCACCGCCTGCTGGCGGGAGTACGTGGGGACCTGGGTGCTCGATAACGGCCGTCTTTTCCTGTGGCGACTGGAGGGGAAGTACCGGTTGCAAAATCCGGATCCGCTGTTCGCCAGTTGGTACAGCGGCACCCTCGTCGTTCCGGACGGCAGGCTAGTGCACTACGTGCATATGGGATTCGGATCGATCTACGAGCGCGAGATCCACATCACCGTGGCGAACGGGTTGGTTACCCACACCGAAGTGGTCGACAACCGGGCCAGGCTGGAAGCATTGCGGCCGTAGTAGGTCGGGCGAGTCTGATCGGGGTGACTTCCGTAGCCGGGTAAGCGGAGCACACCCGGGATTCGCGCGCCCCGGTGGCCGGGACCCCGGATGCGGCCTTCGGCCTTATCAGGGCTACGCCGCTGCACACGCGCATGACCGTCTTCGGCGCAGGCTGGAGTGCCCGACCCAAGACAAGGAGCCACGCCATGACCACGCCCCAGACCCCTGACAGCATGGAGAAGTCGCGGCAGGAGAAGTCGCCGCCGCCCAAGCGCGAGGACGCGCATCCGGGAAAGCTGTCCAACCCGGAGACGGGCGACACCGCGGAGAAGCGGCAGGGCGGCGCCTGACGCCCCGTAGCCCGGGTAAGCGAAGCGCACCCGGGATTCGCGACAACTGACGACCGGGCCCCGGATGCGGCCTTCGGGCTTATCCGGGCTACGGATCAATCCTCTTCCGCCGCCGCCTCGCGGCCCTGCTGGCGGATCAGCGCTTCCTCGCGGGCATCGTTGATGGCGTGGCGCACGCCGTCGATGTCCGGGGCGGATTCGTCGTGTTCGAACTGGCCGGTCAGCTCGGTATCGGGACGCAGCTCGCCGGCCTCGAACAGGGCCCACATCTCCTCGCCGTACCAGGTGTCCAGCAGCTCGGGGGCGAAGCCGCCCAGGCAGGCGGTGATGTTGTTGACGTCGCGCAGCAGCATGACGCGGGCGTTGTTGTTGCCGGCGGCGCTGACCACCTGCGGGAAGTCGATCACTACCGGGCCGTCGGCGGCGACCAGCACGTTGTAGGGCGACAGGTCGCCGTGGACCAGGCCGGTGCAGAGCATCTTCACGATCTGCCGCACCAGGAAGCGGTGGAAGCCACGCGCCTCGTCGGCTGACAGCTCCACTTCACCCAGGCGCGGTGCTGAGTGGCCGTTGGCGTCGGTCACCAGCTCCATCACCAGCACGCCGTGGAAGTAGCCGTAGGGCTCGGGTACGCGCACGCCGGCGTCGCGCAGCTGGTAGAGGGCGTCGACCTCGGTGTTCTTCCAGGCCGTTTCCTGCTGCCTGCGGCCGTACTTGCTGGCCTTGCCGATCGCGCGCTGCTCGCGGCTGCCGCGCACCTTGCGTCCTTCCTGGTACTGCACGCGCTGCTGGAAGCTGCGCTGGGCCATGTCCTTGTAGACCTTGGCGCAGCGCACGTCGTCGCCGGCGCGCACCACGTACACGGACGCCTCCTTGCCGCTCTTGAGCGGGCGCAGCACGGCGTCGATCACGCCGTCGTCGATCAGCGCCTGCAGGCCGGCGGGAGTTTTCATGGCACCTCATGGGGAAGGACGGGGCGGTGGCGCGGCAGCCCGGGGGCCGGCGCCGGCCCGCCGGGGTGCGCGAACGATACACTGCGCGCCCCCCGACCCCGTGGCACGCCGTTCATGTCCAACCCGATCCGACTGGCCCGCCGCGTGGCCGAACTTGCCCGCTGCTCACGCAGCGAGGCCGAGCAGTACGTGCAGGGCGGCTGGGTGAAGGTGGACGGGGCCGTGGTGGAGGCGCCGGGCCACCTGGTCACCGACGAGAAGGTCGAGATCGACCCCAATGCCCGGCTGCAGGCGGTCGAGCCGGCCACCCTGCTGCTGCACAAGCCTGAGGGGCTCGATGTATATGGCGATGCCAGCCCGGGCGCGCCGCTGGTTGCGCCGGCCACCCGCTGGGAGGAGGACGGCAGCGAGGTGCGGCTGCTGCAGCGCCACTTCCAGCGCCTGATGCCATTGGTGCCGCTGGAGCGCGAGGCCAGCGGGCTGGTGGTGCTGACCCAGGATGGCCGCGTGCGCCGGCGCCTGGTGGAGGACTTCGCCACCATCGAGCAGGAGTTCGTGGTCGAGGTCGAAGGCGCGCTGGAGCCCTGGGGCCTGGCCCGGCTCAGCCACGGCCTGTCGTATGAAGGCCGCCCGCTGCCGCCGTGCAAAGTGAGCTGGCAGAACGAGACCCGCCTGCGCTTCGCGATCAAGGGCCCGCGCCCGGGCCAGTTGCGCGACATGTGCGCGCAGGTGGGCCTGCAGGTGGTGTCGATGCGCCGCCTGCGCATCGGCCGGGTCGCGCTGGCGAAGATGCCGGTCGGCGCCTGGCGCTACCTGCCGGTGGGTGAGAAGTTCTGAGTCTGGCACCCGCCGAGATGCGTGCAGCTCGGGACGGGGCTTGATGTAATCGCTGTCGCAGGCTGGGGGCGATGGGGAACTCGCCTATGCGCGTGACTGGGCTTGGGGGAACGAATGCGCACGGATCCAATCGAGGCCTTTACCTTCGCTTCTCTGGAGGAGCAGATCCGGGCTCTGCCGCCCGGGCCGGTTTCCGCATTGGACGCGCCGCGCTGGATGCGCAGAGCGTCTGTACTCGGTGTCTTTGGAGCACTGATCGCCTTCGTGCCGGGCTTGCTGGTGTACTGGATCGAGGCCCAGCAATGGATGGTGTGGCTTGCGCGGGCCGGCTTTGGCCTGGCAGTGGTTGGCTTCCTGCCCGGGTTCGTCCGTAACGTGTGGGTCCTTATGCGTGAGATGCGTCACCACAGGCGCGGCCTGCTCGCGCAGTTCGATCACGACGTGGCTGCGCTCAGGACAGTCGCCGAGTCACTGGCCCGGTATCCACGAGAGGTGCTGGAGTCCAACCTGCGATATGCCCGGATGGGCCATGACCGCCTCCAGTCACGCGTGGCCCTGATGGTGGGTGGCATGGAGCGGTTGGGGCTTGTGCCTGTGTTTGTAGCCCTGGGGACGTTTGCGGCCAACTGGGAGGGCGCGCTCGCGTTACCGGGCTGGGCCCTGGCACTGGGCCTGCTGGCACCCGTCTTCTGGCTCTTCGGCTGGTTCGGCGCAGACTTCACCCGTCGCTTGCAGCTTTATGCGTTCCTTCTCGAAGAGGGTTTGCGAAGGAAAGACGCGCTGGATCCAGGAGCGCAATGACGCAGCACGGCTAAGCGCACCTCACCGGGAGATTGGTGTGCGGGCGATCTGCCAGTGCCGGCGCCCCCTGGGTGCGGGTGTATCGCGCACCATGCGTGCAGGTCGGGCGGTTGCGGGCGCTGGCTACAATCCGGTGTCGCGGCCGCAGCGCCGCTGCCCAGGGAGAGGGCTGATGTCGATGATGGACTGGCGGCTGGTGTCGCTTGTGCTGACTTTTGCCGGGGCACTCGTCGTGACCGTCTGCGCCGTGGTGTATCGGCGGCGGTCTGGCGCCCCCATCCCAGGGTGGCGCGTTGCGGGAAGCGCGCTGCTGTTCGGGATTGCGGGCCCGCCAGTGGGCGGTTTGGTGCTGGGCATTCCGGCCATCCTTGCCGGCTCGGACCCGGAGCCGTTTCGGCTTCTGGCGTTCTTCATGCTCATATCGTACTTCATGGCCGGGATCCCGGCCGTGGTCGGCGGCGCCTGCGCGGGGCTGCTGCGGCCGGTGCTGGATGGCTGGGTGCGGCTGGCTGCGGTGGCCTGGTGCTGCGGCCTCGCCAGCGCGCTGTTCGGGGCGAGCCTGTTTTCAACGGAGCCGGCAGAGGCGGGACTGATCATGCTGGGCCTTGGCGCGCTGTTCGGCGGTCTGATCGAGACGGCACTGTTGGCCCTGGAGCGGCGGCGGGCCCGGATTGCCGGCACGCCGGAACAGGCCGCAAGCTGAGCTTCGCGATCCGGGTGGCCGCAAAGCCACCATCCGTCCACCACAGGCAGGCAAGCTCGATGGAAGTCACCCTGGTCACCGATGAAGCCGGCATCCGCCGCTGCCACCCGCTGATGTCCCTGCTGCGGCCACATCTGGGTTGCGCCGCGTTTGTCAGCGGCGTGCAACGGCTGCAGGCCGACCACGGCTACCGGCTGGTGCAGCTGGAAGATGGCGGGCAACTGCGCGCACTGGCCGGCATCCGCGTTGGCGAGTGGCTGCACCGCGGCCGCTACCTTGAGATCGGCGCAGATTCCCGACCGCATCCGCATCGACGGCGTCGAGCACGCGCTGAACACCAATCCGCTGGAGCCTGTGCTCCGGGACAGCAAGTGGCGGCCGCCGGCCGATGCGGCCATCTCTTCGGCAAACTGGCGTGGGTACCTCGCGGACTGGGAAGTCACCGGTGGGCAGCTGGTGCTGCGCGACGTCACCATCCGGGTATTCGACGGGTCGTCCGGTCGCAGCAGGAGCATCCTGGGCGAGCTTTTCCCGGAAGCAGAGGCGCCAGTGCCGGCCGACTGGTACAGCGGGGCGCTCATCATTCCCGAAGGGAAGGTGACGAACTACGTGCACATGGGCTACGGATCCACCTACGAGCGGTACCAGCTCCTGCGGATCAAGGCCGAACGGGTCGTCGAGCACCTGCGCATGACCCAGGACGGGTTCGAGCGCTACAGGGAGCAGAAGTTCGATGCCTTCAAGCGCACCGACGCATACCGCGCGGCGTTCGCAAAGATCGGCAAGGACTACCCGCAAATGCCGGAGGCCCTGCGCCAGGACTTCCTGAAGAGCTTCTACGCCGAGGAGTACCTCTCCGCCGACTGAACGTAGCCCGGACAAGCGAAGCGCATCCGGGACAAGGCGGCCGCGCCACCTTACGGATCCGGGGGGCGCATTCCCCGGATGCGGCCTGCGGCCTTATCCGGGCTACGGTCGTAGCTCGGGTAAGCGAAGCGCACCCGGGAGCGGGGTGGCCGCGGGCGCCTCGGGTCGTGCGGTGCGGTTCCCGGATGCGGCCTGCAGCCTTGTCCGGGCTACACCAGGCTCAGCGGGCGGCCTGCAGGCGCAGGTCGATGCACTGGTAGTAGATGTCGTCGGCGTCTTCGGCGGCCGGGTCGTAGGGCGCCTTCGATGCCTCGGTCATCAGCTGGATGATCTGCAGGGTGCAGTTCTCGCACTCCACCTCGGGCAGCGTGACGTCCACCGAGTAACGCCGGCCGTTCTCGGCGACCTCGTGCCGGCCGAAGTCGTCGATCAGCACGGTCGGGTTGTTGTAGAAGTCGCCGTCGTCGCAGTTCGGCTCGCCTTCGCCGCAGTTGCGGCCGGCCGGGGCGATGCTCGCCGGATTGCGGAAGTCGTCGTCGCCGTCGTTGTCGAAGGCGATGCGGAAGTAGCCGGGATGGGCGACGTACTCGATCCACGACACATTGATCGTCTCGCCCGGCGCGTACGTGTAGACGTGTTCGCTCCGCTCGCTCTCCAGGCGCCCGCAGGGCGCCGCCTTGATCTCGCCCGGCCCGTGGCGGGATTCGTGGCTGTCGCCCAGGTCGACAGCGAAGTGGGCATGGGCTTCGCCCGCGAGAAAGCCGAGCACGACCAGCAGGCACGCGGAAACGCGGAGGTGCATGGGAACGCTCCTACGAGTGGGGGGCGAGAGCGGACATTACACAATGTCCGGCGGTGCTGGAGGTCGCGGCGGCGCTCAATGCGGTTTCCGCTGAAACGGGGATGGCCCCGGGTGGAGCCGCATTCCGCACGGCTAGGGCCCGGGGAACGTGCAGGTAGACTGGCCGCCCATTCCTGTTACTAAGGATCCCCCATGGCTTTCACCACTACCGCGTCCGGCCTGCAGTTCGAGGACGCCGTCGTCGGCAGCGGCGCCGAGGCCGTGCGCGGCAAGAACGTCGTCGTCCACTACACCGGCTGGCTCTACCAGGACGGCGAGCAGGGCGCGAAGTTCGATTCCAGCAAGGACCGCGACGAGCCTTTCATCTTCCCGCTCGGTGCCGGCATGGTGATCCGCGGCTGGGACGAGGGCGTGCAGGGCATGAAGGTCGGCGGCCGCCGCATCCTGGTCATCCCGCCGGCCCTCGGCTACGGGGCGCGCGGCGCCGGCGGCGTGATCCCGCCCAACGCCACGCTGAAGTTCGAAGTGGAACTGCTGGATACCTGATCGTTCCGGTAGCGCCCACCCGTAGAGTCGGGCTTGCCCGACTCCCACGCTGGATGTCCCGGCGAGCGTGGAGAGCTGTGCGATCTGCCACGACCCCGGATAAGGCCGCAGGCCGCATCCGGGGAATCGCGATCGCGTGCCGCCGCCGGCGCACCTCGGTCCCGGCCCGGATCCGCTTCGCTTGTCCGGGCTACCGGTATTCGCAACACCCGCGCGTATCGCACACTTGCCGACCCGCGCCGGCTGGCGCATGACGGATGAAGCTATGCGTTTCCTGCTGGGCGTGCTGTTGTCGGGAATGATGCTGGCGGCCAATGCCGCCCCGCGCGAGCCGGCGGAGGTGGCGGTGCTCGCCGCCCTGCACCGGATGCACGCGGAGGTGCCGGCCTATCCGGCCAGCGCGCTGGAGGCTGCGATCCTGCGCCTGGAGCCGGATGTGCTGTGCATCGAGGTACGCCCCGACCGCTTCGCCGGGCGGGCGCCGGAGGCCAACAAGATCGAGTATCCGGAGGTGGTCTATCCGCTGCTCGAATCCCGGTCGTACAGGGTCTATCCGATGGAGCCGGAGAATCCGCTGTACGACCGGATCGGCGCACCCTACATGGCGGCCAGCCGCGCCTTCCACGAAACGCAGCCGGAAGCCGCGGCTGCCTTCGCCGCCTACGGCAAGGCGATGTACGCCGCGCTGCAGGCCTACTGGACCAGCCCGGCGCGGGTGAACGATGCGGTGACCGACCAGCACATCCGCGCCAAGCACGCCCTGCAGGAAGCCCTGGTGGGCGAGGGCGAGCGCGCCGGCTGGGAGGCCTGGAACGCGCACTTCCTCCAGGTCATCACCCGCGCGGCGGAGGAGAACCCCGGCAAGCGCATCGTGGTGGTCGTCGGCGCCGAGCACGGCTACTGGCTGCGCGAACGGCTGGCGCAGGTCCCCGGCATCCGCGTCCTCGACACCGCAGCCCTTCTTTCGGAGTAGCCGCGCCACCACATGGTCGAGGCGCTGGCGAGGTTCGGCGCGTCGCCACGCGCCAGCGAGCTCGCCGCCGCGCCATGCGTAGGGATCGGGCGCCGACCCGCCCAATTCCCGGATGCGGCCTTCGGCCTCATCCGGCCCACGGCATACCCCTGACTTCCAGCACGGGTTCCCCCTGTCTATGCCATGTACTTTGTATTGCAAAGTACTCAGCGGAGCCAATCCCATGTCCCGTCGCCGTCGTCACCAGCTGTTCCTGGCCACTCTGCTGCTGGCCGCTCCACTGGCCCATGCTGACCCCCTGGATACCCGGATGGAGGTGGCCAGCGGCCGCTTCTCCGGGATGCTGGGGGTGCAGGAAGCTGGCCAGTCCGCCCGCTGGACCGCCTCCGGCGTGGCCGCCCCCGGCGTCCCGCACCGCGAGGACGTGGCCTATCCCATCGCCTCGGTGACCAAGCCGGTCACGGCGGTAGCGGTCATGCGCCTGGTGGAGCAGGGCCGGCTGTCGCTGGACGACCGCCTCGACAAACACTGGCCCGAAGCGGCCGGTTACCCGGCCGCGGCGGTCACCATCGGCCAGTTGCTGGACCACACCTCCGGCATCCCTTCGGTGCTGCACGCCGAGCAGGGCCTGGACGAGACCCTGGAGCCGGCGCAGTGGCCGCTGCCGACCACCACCGCCGCGCAGCTGGCGCCGGTGCTGCCGATGCCGCTGCGCTTCGAGCCCGGCGGCCGCTACGAGTACAACAACAGCGCCTACCTGATCCTGGGCGAGGTGGTCGCGCGCCTGGTCGGCAAGCCGGCGGACGAGGCGGTGATCGAGCTGGCGCTGGGGCCGGCCGGAGTGGCCGACGAGGCCTGCTTCTGCGAGCAGCTGCCCGGCTTCGCCAACGCGGCCGGTTACGAGTACGACGGCCAAGGCGGCGTCCGTCCCGCCGTGTCCATGCATCCCACCCGCACCGGTACCGCCGGCGGCCTGCGCATCACTCTGCGCGCGCTGCTGGCCTGGGGCCGGGCGCTGGTCGACGGCCGCGTGCTGCAGCCGCAGACCCTGCAGGCGATGTGGAGCGACGGCAAGCCGACGCGCCAGGAAGGCGAGACCATGGGCCTGGGCTGGCTGGTGCGCAGCGGGGACGGCTTGGTCCTGCACGACGGCACCGTGCCCGGTACCAACACGGCGCTGGCGATCGACCGCAGCAGTGGCCGGGTCGCGGTGGGCGTGCTGTCGCCGACGCTGGACATGGACCGCATCGCCCGCAGCGAGGCCTACATCGGTTCGCGCGTCGCCGCGCTGGCGCAGGGACGTCGCCCCGCCAGCCTGCCGCTGATGGGCGACCAGGACGCGCTGGACCTGGCCGGCGAGTACCGGCTGGTCGATGGCCGCACCATGCAGTTGCGGCGCGTGGCCAATGGCTGGGAGCTGTCGATGGCGGAAGGTTCGCCGCTGGGCCTGGCGCAGACCGTGCGCTTGGATGACGCGCAGTCGCGCAAGGCGCTGGAAGCGGTGGCCGCGTGGGCCACGGGCGGGCAGGCCGCGCTGCTGCCGTACATGCAGCTGGACCTGCGCAAGGCGCTGCCGGAAGGCGCGCTGGATGGCGCCTGGGCCAGCTGGGTCGAAGGCAAGGGCACGTACAGGGGCGCGTATGCGTACGCCGTCTCCAAGGCCGGCACGGTGCGAGTGCGCCTGGACTTCGAGCGTGGCTACGTCGACATCGGCTTCGGTTACGACGGCGAAGGCCTGATCGATGGCCTGGGCCTGCACGGCGAAGACCGCGGCGACCTGCCGCACAGCGCCGCCGCGCAGCTGACCGGCAACGGCGAACTGTGGCTGGACGGCTACCGCGCCGGACTGGATGCGGTTACCCTCCACCCGCGCATCGAGGCCGGTCGCGTGCGGGGACTGTGGATCGGTCGCGCCGGCCTGGACGGTGCATACATCCAGAGGACAGGCTCCGGCGCCAGGTGACCTTCGATATTGCCAACTGGGAATCGCAGTCCCGCAAGGGACTGCTGGAGATGGTGCTGCTGGGCCTGCTGCGCGATGGCGAGCGCTACGGCTACGACCTGGTGCGCGGCGTGCAGGACCTCCTGCAGCAGCGCGTGGTCGAAGGCAGCATCTACCCGGTGCTGGCACGACTGGACCGCGACGGCCTGGTGGCGACCGAGTGGCGGGTCGGCGAAGCGGCCCAGCCACGCAAGTACTACCGGATGACGGCCGAAGGCGAAGAAGCCTTCAGGGCAATGTCCGGGGCCTGGCAGGAGATGGCCACGCGCGTGCTGCCGTGGCTGGAGACCAAGTCGTGAGCACAGCCGACCCGATCAGCGAGTACCTGCAGGAACTGGCGCGCGGACTGTCCCGCGTGCCGCAGCCGCAACGCGATGAGTGGCTGCGCGAGATCCGCGCGCACCTGGAGGAGTCGGCGGCACACGCCGAGGGCGATGCCCGTGAGCGCGCGCTGGAGGCGGTGGCGCGGTTCGGCACCGCTTCGGAAGTGGCCGCGGCGCTGCAGGCCGAAGCGATGCTGGAGCAGGGCACGCGCGGCTTCCGCCCGCTGCTGCTGGCGCGCGGCCTGGCGGCGGCCTACGGCACCGGCTGGACCCTGTTCGCGCTGGCGTTCTCGCTCGGCTACCTGGTGCTGATCCCGATCGCGATGCTGACCGTCGCCAAGCTCATCAATCCCGAGGCCGGCCTGTGGCTGCATCCCAGTGGTGGCTGGGCGCTGTCGTTCCACGGCTTCGAAGGCTCGCGCGAAGTGCTGGGCTGGTGGCTGCCGGTGATCGGCGCGGCGGTGAGCATCGGCGGCTGGCTCGCCCTCAACCGCATCCTGCGCGCCTCGCTGCGGCGTGGCCTGCGCCACTGGAAGCGCGCGGTGCAGCCCGAAGCTTCCGCCGCCTGAGCCCCATCCCCCCCTCTCCCTCCGGGAGAGGGGCTGTATCCGGAGGCACCATGCAACACGGAGACACCCGCGGCGGCGTACGCGCACTGTTGCGGCTGGAAGGCGCCTGCGTGCTGGGGCTGTGCCTGTTCGCCTACGCGCGGATGGACGGCGCCTGGGGCGTGCTCGCCCTGTGCTTCCTGCTGCCGGACCTGGCCATGCTCGGCTACCTCGCTGGCGCGCGCATCGGCGCCATCGCCTACAACCTCGCGCATGCCTATCCGCTGCCGCTGGCCCTGCTGGCCGCCGGCGCCCTGCTGGATGAACCCATCGCCCTGCTCGCCGCGACGATCTGGATCGCCCACATCGGCTTCGACCGCGCCCTCGGCTACGGCCTCAAGTACGCCACCGCGTTCAACCACACCCATCTCGGCCGCATCGGTCGCAATCAGTAACGCGGGCAGAGGGCGTAGCAGGTGTAGCCCGGGTAAGCGAAGCGCATCCGGGGGCGATGTGCCTTGAGGGATGGCTGCGCACCATTCGGCGCATCCGTCAATCGGCTACTGGCCACGGAACCGAGGCACTACAATGCGCGCCCCCGTTTTCCCCCGCAGTGCATGGACATCGTCGTACTCGAAGAGCTCAAGGCCTATATCGATCCGCTGACCAACGACGAGCACGAGGCGCTGGAGCGAAGCCTGCTGGCCGAAGGCTGCCGCGACGCGCTGGTGCTGTGGGGCGACATCCTGGTCGATGGCCACAACCGCTACGGCATCTGCCAGAAGCACGGCATCCCGTTCAACACGGTGCAGAACACGCGCTTCAAGTCGATGGAAGACGTGCACCTGTGGATGATCGAGCAGCACCTGGGCCGGCGCAGCGTGTCCGACTACCAGCGCGGCGTGCTGGCCCTGCGCAAGCGCGAGATCCTGGCGCGCCGCCTGCAGGAACAGCGCGAGGCCGAGCTGGAGGCGCTGCGTGCCGCGCAGGCGGCCAGCGCCGCGGTCCAGGCCGCCGAAGCCGAGGTCGCCGCCGCGGCGCGGGATGAGGCCGCGGACACCCCGCCGTGGGATCCGGCCCCGGTCAGCCGCGCCGAGATCGCGCGCGAGGCCAAGCTCAGCGCCAACCAGGTGGCGATGATCGAGCGCATCCACACCCAGGCCGCGCCCGAGGTGGTGGAGGCGCTGAAGGCCGGCGAGATTTCGCTCAGCGCCGCCGCCGCGGTTGCCAGCCTGCCGGTGGAAGAGCAGGTCAACGCCGCCCAGGGCGGCAAGACCGAGCTGAAGCAGGCGGCCAGACGTGCCCGCGAGGCGAAGAAGCGGCCGCGCGGCGACGCGGCACCCGCCACCGGTGACGAGGCCGGCGGAACCACCGACGCCGAGCCGGCGCCGGATATCAGGAGCCTGCAGCGCCGGGTGACCGAGCTGGAGCGCGAGAACGAACTGCTGCGCGAACAGGTCCGCGTCCTGCAGGACCAGCTGGTGCGCTTCCGCCAGGGGTGAACCCGCGCCGGCGACTCCCAGATGTGGCCTTTGGCCTTGTCCGGGCTACGGCCTACTTCGGCGGCGCATCCTTCGCCAGCGGTCGCGCGCGCTGCACCAGCGTCAGCAGCAGCTTGCCGGGCTCTTCGGCCAGGATCTCGTGTGCCGAGTGCTCGAACCACTCGAAGTGCTTGTACGGGGCCTGCACCCGGTCGAACCATTCGCGCGCCACCTGGGAGTTGACGCTGCGGTCGTGGCGGCCGGCCAGGATGATCAGCGGGCAGTCCAGCCGGGTGCGCCCGCCGAGGTCCACCGACAGCACGTCGCTGAGCAGGAAGTCCTGCGACCAGCCGTTGCCTTCGTAGGCACGCGCGGCCTCCGCGTCGGTGTACTCCGGCGACAGGCGCACGGCGATGCCGTCCACCTGGCCCGTGCGGTAGGCCATCACCCCGCCGAAGAAGTCGGACCACTTCCGCTCGATGGCGATCTTCGCCAGCGGGATGGGCTCGCCGTCCCGGGCATAGGGGGCGATGGATTCCAGCTCGGCGATGGCCTGCCGGTTGCCGCTGCGCCGCGCCTGCTCCAGCGCATACGCATAGCCGCGGCGTTCGCTTTCCGGCACGTCCACCGCCTGGCCCATGCCGATGTAGGCGTGCAGCCACTCCGGCCGGCGCAGGGCGAACTCAAGGCCGACATAGCTGCCCCACGAGGTGCCCAGCAGGAACACCTTGTCCTGTGCGAACTCGCGGCGCAGCCACGCCACCAGATCGCCGGTGTCGGCGATGAAGCGCTCCGGCGTCATGGTCGGTGCGACCTGCGCCGGGTCGCTGGCCAGGTGGGTCTTGCCGGCGCCGCGCTGGTCCCAGTGGACCACGGTGAAGTACTCCTCCAGCCCGCGCGTGGCCCACCAGGCGATGCCGGAGGTCGGGAAGCCCGGGCCGCCATGCACGACCAGCAGGACCGGATTGGCCCGGTCCTGCCCGCGGATGCTCACGAACTGCTTGATGTCGCCGATGCGCACGTACTCGTAGCGTTCGACACCGCTGGGCGCCACGATCCGGCGCAGTTCGGCGATAAGGCCGACGGCGTCACCGCGGCTGGAAACCAGGGATTCAGAGGCCAGCGCAGGCGCGAGCCACACCACCGGAAGTACGGCAGCGAGAAGAAGGATCGACCGCATGGTGGGGGCCTCGTCGTGGCGGGAGCGCCACCGCACTGTACCGGCAGGGATGTAGCGGTCTCTTGTGCGCCGCCAGACGGGCCATGCCGCGGGGCAGTGGACGATATGGCCTTGGACCCGGATGCGCCTTCAAACTCGTCGGACCCCGGATGGCGCATCGGACGTGACGCGGTTTGCCAGCGTCCGAAGAATCGCCGGAGCCGGGCAAGCAAGTGCACCGGCGGCACGGCGCCGTCATCGTAACGGCGCCGATGCAGCGGGCGGGCAAGGGGTAGTTGATCGGGACATTCACCCCCCCCGGCCCGTACTTGAGCGGCGCGATGTGGTCAGGCCTGGCGCCGGGCTCAAGTGGAGCCGCTCGCAGCCGCCCAGGGCCGGCGACCGGCTCGACTATCTGCCGTCGAACCTGGCCGGATCCGGCCGGTGTACCGGAATGCCAGCCGTGTCACAGGTGCCGCGCAGGCACAACTGCTCACGCAGGCGCGGAGTAGCCTGGACAATCACGTGGTAGATGACATGTTGTTCCAGCGTGCCGCGGAAGGCCGAAGCCCCCGGGCCCCGCGCCCAGATCCCGACGTCATCGCCACCGTGGGATTCCGAGGTCATCGGCACCAGCGCTTCCTGCATGTAGTCCGGGTGCTCCGTGTCCACCATGGTGAGGTCGGGCCGTCCGCTCAGCGGCACGATGCCTTGAGCGGCGTGCGGATGCGCCTTGGGTCCGGCAGGCTGGGTGGCGCTGGCGCCTGCGTAGCCCGGACCGTTGGCGTAGACCAGGGTGGTGTAGGGCAGGCCTAGCAGATCGCGTGCGTAGTCGGCCGGCTTGTGGCCCTCCGTCGCCCGGACCTTGCCGAGGATCGGATTGCCGCGCTTGGGATATCCGACGAAGTTCAGGGTGTGCGAATGGTCCGAGGTGACCACAATGAGAGTGTCGTCGGGGTCGGTCATCGACGCGGCCACCTGCACTGCCTCTGACATCGCCACCGTCTCATCCAGCGCCCGGTACGCATTGCCGGCGTGGTTGGCGTGGTCGATCCGGCCGCCTTCCACCAGAAGCACGTAGCCGTCCTGTTGCCCGGCGAGGCGCTTGATGGCGAAGCGGGTCAGCTCTGCGAGTGAGGGTTCGCCATCGGCGTCGGTACGGCGCTCGTGCTCGTACTGCATGTGGTCGAACTCGAACAGGCCCAGAACCGGCCCGGTGTCCGGCACCGTGGCCAGCTGCCCGCTGTTCCATACATACCGGGCACCGGGATGGCGGCCGCGCCACTCTTCCACCAGGTTGCGTCCGTCCTGGCGCAGTCCGCGCCGCGCGGGGTACTCGGGGTCCTGCACCGAGGTGGGCAGGAAGTAGCCGCGCCCACCTCCAAGGGCCACCGTCGGGCCGCGGCCGGGCGCGAAGTCGAGGAACTGCTGGGCGATATCGCGGCAGCCGGCGGCGCGCGCCGCCTCGGGCATGAGTGCGTCGACCTCCCAGTTGCGGTCCGGGGCGTGCGCATATGTCGCCGCCGGCGTGGCGTGGGTCAGGCGCGCGGTGGTGACAATGCCGGTGGCAAGGCCGGCGTCATCGGCCAGGCGCAACCAGGACAACAGCTGCCGCTGCTGGCTTCCGGCGCAATCGTTGCGATCACCGGCAGCCACGCCGATGGCGCCCAGGTGGGTTTTCACCCCCGATGCGATCGCGGTCATGGTGCCGGCGGAGTCCGGCGTCTGCGAATCGGTGTTGTAGGTCTTGCTGAGGGCCGTGTGCGGAAAGTGTTCCCAGGACAGCAGGTTCTCCTCGCCGGTGCGTCCTTTGCGCTGGCCATCCAGGATGCGCGCGGCGGCGACCGTGGTCAGGCTCATGCCATCGCCCAGGAACACGATGACGTTCCTGGCTCCGGCCTGCATCGCGCCATTGCGCGCGGCATGTGCGGCACCGCTGCGATACCACCACTCCGGCGTTTCGCCGGAAGGGTCGGTGACCTGATCCACCTCGACCTGCGGCGGGCCGGCCGGCGACGCCGCCGCGAATGCGGGCTCGTGGGTGGTGGAAGCGCACGCCGAAAGGGCGAGCAGGAGCGTGCCAGAAGTCACGCGCAGCGCTGGGTGCATCGGGTCATCCCACGGCAAAGGTCGGATCGATGGTAGGAGTGGGTACCAGTGCGGTCTAGCTGGTTTTGATGCCACTCACCTATACTTTTTTTCCGGAACGCTCGGACGTGCTTCGTACAGCACACTTCATGACTTGCCCGCGGCACCGCTTCTGTCCAGCCGTCGCCTTCCATGGCGGCGCGCGAAATGTCCCATCAGATGCATGGCGCCAAAATCCATGCCTGCCGGTGGGTTAGCTGGATGACAGCGCAGTCAATCCGGCAGGAACGGCCG
Source organism: Pseudomonadota bacterium (assembly GCA_023391775.1). Taxonomy (GTDB): domain Bacteria; phylum Pseudomonadota; class Gammaproteobacteria; order Xanthomonadales; family Xanthomonadaceae; genus Pseudoxanthomonas. Next base: position 22,885 of record JAEWAG010000384.1, read on the forward strand.
GGAAAATTGGCTTTTTCGCGCACATGGGCGCTGTTGCGCGATCGTGATTTCGTCCATGTCCGCCGGGGTCTCGGCGCGGTGGCCACGCCCGAAACTCACGGCCAGGCGCGGACGCGGCCTGTCCGACGGCGGCGAACACCCACCCCTCGCATGCGATGCGGCCTGGCGGCAAGCGCCGCGGGACGCGCGCCACATTTGCTGCCGCTACATGGAGCGACGCCACCAGCAGGAAAAAAAGCATCACACTACCGCAACTGCGCTGGTATCCCGTGCCGCGCCTGCGTGTGAACTTACGTCAGCACCGACTCATGCGAATTGGCTGATGCCGTCCCGGCGATTACGCCCGGACGTCATCAGGTCGAACTATCTGGAGCTGACGATGAAGGCAGTTGTACTCAAGGAAAAAGGCCGGATCGAGATCGATGACGTGGGGCCGCTGCCGGAGCTTGGCCCCGGCGACGTGCGAATCCGCGTGCATACGGTGGGCATCTGCGGCAGCGACGTGCACTACTACCACCATGGCCGCATCGGGCCATACGTGCTGGAAAAGCCCATGATCCTGGGCCACGAAGCCTCCGGCGTTGTGGTCGAGCTAGGCAGCGCGGTGCGCAACCTGTCCGTGGGCGACCGCGTGTGCATGGAGCCGGGCATTCCCGACCCGCAGTCCAAGGCTTCGCGCCTGGGTATCTACAACCTCGACCCGGCTGTCACCTTCTGGGCGACGCCTCCGGTTGACGGCTGCCTGCGCAGCGAGATCGTGCACCCGGCCGCATTCACCTACCGCCTGCCCGACAACGTCTCCTTCGCCCAAGGCGCAATGGTCGAGCCGTTTGCAATCGGCATGCAGGCGGCCACCAAGGCGCGGATCAAGCCCGGCGACACCGCCCTGGTGGTCGGCGCCGGCACCATCGGTCTGATGACCGTGCTGGCGGCCTTGGCCGGCGGCGCCTCGCGCGTTCTGGTGGCCGACCTTTCGCAGGAAAAGCTGGATGTGGCCGCGCGCTACGCCGGCGTGGTTCCGATCAACAGCCGCGAGCAGTCGCTGGTGAAGCGGGTCAACGCGCTGACCGAGGACTGGGGCGTGGACGTGGTATTCGAGGCCAGTGGCAGCGCCAAGGTGTTCCCGTCGCTGTTCGACTGCGTCTGTCCGGGCGGTGCGATCGTCCTCATCGGCATTCCGACCGATCCGGTGCCGCTGGACGTGGCCGCGGCCCAGGCCAAGGAAGTGCGCATCGAGAGTGTGTTCCGCTACGCGAACATCTATCCGCGCGCGCTGGACCTGATCGCCTCCGGCAAGGTCGATCTCACCCCGCTGCTGTCGGGCACCTATCCGTTCGAGGACGCGGTGGCCGCGTTCGAGCGTGCGGCCGCCGGGCGTCCGGGCGACATCAAGCTACAGGTCGAACTCGGCGGATAAGCCGCCGGGTCCGCACAACGCATCACGCATATCTGGGAGGGATAGCATGAAATCCAACGGTCGGGCGCCAGTCTTGGGGGGCGCGCTTGCAGCGCTGGCGGTGACGCTTGTGGGCTGCGGCCAGGATCGTGGTACGGCCGCGGTGGATGGCAGTGCGGCGCTGTGCGACCGGGATATCCGCGTGCTCGCACAGCCGCGCGATTCACTGGTGCAGATGGAGGTCGACCGCGAGCAGTTCCGCCAGATCGCGGGCGTCGACTTCAGCATCGACTATCTCAACGAGAACGACAGGCGTGCCAAGTCCCGCCTGGATGCGTCGACCACCGGCACCTACCACGTCTACTACGTGGACGAGGCCAACGTGTCGCTGTTCGCCGAGAACGGCTGGATCGTGCCACTGGACGAGCACTACCCGGAGGCCTACGACTTCGCCGATTTCGATGCGGCCCGCGTGCAGGCGGCCAGCTACAAGGGTGTGCCGTACTTCGCGCCGATCCAGGGCGGCAGCGACCTGATGTACTTCCGCAAGGACCTGCTGGAGCGCGCCGGCATCCGCCCGCCGGAGACGCTGGACGAGCTGCTGTCCGCCGCCCAGGCGCTGCATGATCCGCAAGCCGGCATCTACGGCATCGCCCTGCGCGGCGGGCGCGGCTCCGGCGCCAACGTCTGGCGCTGGGGCCCGTACTTCAGCGCCTACGGCGGCCAGCTGGCCGATGCCGAGTCGCCGAGGTTCGAGTCGGAAGCGGGGCTGAAGGCCACCGAGACCTATCTGTCCCTGTTCAAGTACTCGCCGCCGAACACCCGCACCGGCAGCTGGACCGAGGCTACCGAGGCCTTCAATTCCGGTCAGGTGGCGCTGATCATCGAATCCGCGCCGCTGGCGGCGATGACCGAGGATCCCAGGCAGTCGCGCATCGCCGGCAAGGTGGGCTATGCCGCGCCGCCGGCGCCGCTGCCCGGGGCGGTGTACGCCCACGGCCTCGCCATCGGCGCCAAGGCCAACCGGGACGACCGGGCGCGTGCCTGCGCGGCGACCTTCATCGCCTGGGCCACCTCCAAGGAGCAGGAAGCCAAGCGCCTGGCCGCCGGCAACTTCGGAGAGCTCAACCGCACCAGCATCCTCACCGGCGAGGCGTTCAGGCAGAAGTACCCGCCGGCACTGGTGGGCGCACTGTCCGATGCACGTGGCACCTCGCAGATCACCTACTGGAACCGGCCGCAGTGGCTGGAGGTGGGCGACCGCTGGGGGATCCTGCTGGAGCAGCTGATCGTGGGTACGCGCACAGACGTCCGCGCCTCGCTGGCCGAGCTGGACCGGTTCGTGGAAGAGGTTGAACAGCGCTCGGCCTCGCGCCGCTAGGCGCCCGGCCCGGGTGACGCTCGGTTGGTAGGGGGTATGCAATGAACGGGAAATCACTGCCGCGGGTCTTCGCGTGGCCAGTGCTGGCGCTGATGGCGTTGATGGCGGCGGGGCTGACCCTTGCCGCGATCAACCTGTCGCTCAAGAACGACCTGCTCGGCGAGCCGGGTCGCTACGTGTGGTGGCAGAACTACGTGCGCCTGTTCGGCGACGAGCGCTTCCTCAACGCGCTGAAGGTCTCCGCGCTGTGGGAGCTGGTCACCGTGGCCGGGACCATGGCCTGCGCGATCCTGATCGCAGTGTTCCTGTTCGAGCGCTGTGGGCCACGGCTGCGCAATGCGCTGTGCGTGCTGTTCATCATTCCGGTGCTGATGCCACGCGTGTCGGCCGCCTTCATCTGGAAGTTCATGCTCGACCCGCTGATGGGCGTGCTGAACTACCCGATCCGGCTGGTGCTGGGCGAATCCATCGACTTCGTCGGCAACCCGGCGCTGGCGCTAAGCAGCGTGGCCCTGGTCGACATCTGGCAGTGGTCGCTGTTCTACGCGGTGGTGGTGCTCAACCTGCTGTCGACCCTGCCCAAGGAGCCGTTCGAGGCCGCGCGCATCGACCGCGCACGTCCATGGGAGGTCTACGCCTACATCGTGCTGCCGATGCTCAAGACGCCGCTGATCGGCCTGGCCTTCGTCAAGGCGATCGAGTCCCTGCGCTCGTTCGACCTGATCTACGTGATGACCCGCGGCGGCCCGGGAATCGCCACCGAGACCCTGGACATGTACGCCTTCTCGCAGGCGTTCATGGAAAGCCGCGACGTGTCCTACGCGGCGGCGATGGCGGTGCTGATGCTGCTGCTGACCAACATCGTATTCACCGTGGTGTGGAAATGGACGCGCAAATGAGCCTGCTTCGACGCCCCTTCAGCCTGCTGGTCGTGGTGTTCCTGTTCGCGGTGGCGTGCTTCCCGCTGCTGTGGACAGTGCTCAACTCGTTCAAGCAGCTCACCGACATCGTGACCCCGGTGCCGAAGTTCCTGTTCGAGCCGACGTGGGAGAATTACGCCTACGTGTTCTCGCGGGCTTCGCTCAAGGGCGCCCTGGCCAACTCCGTGGTAGTCACCGGCATCACGGTCGCCCTGTCGGCGGTCCTGGGTATACCTGCCGCCTACGCCATCGCCCGCTACCCCGGGCGCAACAACGATGGCGTGCGCTTCTTCATCCTGTCCCTTCGCTTCCTGCCGCCGGTGGCCATCGCGATCCCGCTGATCATGCTGTGGATCTCCATGGGCCTGTACGACAGCCGCTCGGCGCTAATCGCCACCTACCTGCTGATCGCCCTGGGAACGGTCATATGGCTGGCCATCCCGGCCTTCGAGCGCATCCCGAAGGAAGTGGAGGAAGCCGCGCGGATGGACGGGTGCGGCCCGTTCGAGGTGTTCTTCAAGGTGGCCCTGCCCATGGCCATGCCGGGCCTGTTCGGCGCGGTGGTGTTCTGCTTCGTGCTGATCTGGAACGAGTTCCTGATCGCGCTGGTGCTGACCACCTCCGAGGCACGCACGCTGCCGGTGGTGGCTTCCGAATTCACCCTGCTGGGACGCAACGTGCCTTGGGGAATCCTCAATGCATCGGTGGTGGTCCTTTCCATCCCGCCGCTGCTGTTCGTCGGCGTGCTGAGCAGGTTCCTCAGGCGCCAGATGGGCGGGCAGGGCGGCGGCGCGGCCCCCGCGGGCGCGCGCGGATGAGCACGGCGCCGGTCATGGTTACAGGAGATTTCTGATGTCCGATATCGAATGCCGCGGCCTGGTCAAGGCCTACGGCTCCACCCGCGTGGTCCATGGCTTCGACCTGAAGGTCCAGGCGCACGAGTTCGTGGTCTTCCTCGGCCCGTCCGGCTGCGGCAAGTCCACCATCCTGCGGATGATCGCAGGCCTGGAAGGCATCAGCGGCGGCGACCTGCTGATCGGCGGGCGGCGCGTCAATGACGTGGCCCCGCAGGACCGCAACATCGCGATGGTGTTCCAGAACTACGCGCTGTACCCGCATATGAGCGTGCGCGAGAACATCACCTTCGGCCTGCGTCGGTCGGGCCTGCCGGCCGCGGAGCTGGAGCGCCGCGTGCAGGAGGTGACGCGCATGTTGAACCTGGAGGACTACCTGCAGCGCAAGCCGGCGCAGCTTTCCGGTGGCCAGCAGCAGCGTGTGGCGATCGCCCGGGCGATGATCAAGACCCCGGAGGTGTTCCTCTTCGACGAGCCGCTGTCCAACCTGGACGCCAAGCTGCGCCACCACATGCGGGTCCAGATCGCCCGCCTGCACCAGCAGCTGCGCACCACCACCATCTATGTGACCCACGACCAGCTGGAGGCAATGACGCTCGCCGACCGCATCGTGCTGTTGAAGGACGGAAAGGTCGAGCAGATCGGTACGCCGCGCGAGATCTACGAGCGACCGCGTACCAGGTTCGTGGCCGGCTTTGTCGGTACCCCCCCGATCAACTTCATCGATATGCAGGTGCACCTCGACGGCGCGTCGGCGTGGTTGGTGGCGGGCGAGCAGCGTCTGCCGCTGGATGCCTCCCAGTTCCAGGTCAAGGACGGCCAGTACGTTGCCGTGGGCCTGCGTCCCTCCAGCCTGCGCCAGGTCGAGGCAGGCGGGCAGCAGGCAACGGTCGAGGGTCAGGTCAATCTGGTCGAGTTCCTCGGCAGCGAGACGCTGTTGACCATCACCTTCGCCGGTGTGGAGGTGGGGGCGCTGGTGTCAGGTCAGGGCAGGGTGGCAGAGGGCGACCGGGTGGGCTTCACCTTCAGCCAGTCGGACCTGCAGATATTCGATGCAGCGTCCGGTCTGAGTCTGCGCAGCGGCGGTTGAGAAGGAGCGGGGCGGCGCGATGGCCAAGCGAAACGTCAAACCAGCGGAGTTCGAGTGGATCATCCACAGTCCCGAGCAATCGTTCCGGTGGCAGGAGCACGACTATCCGGCCGAAATCTGTCGCTGGAACTACCACCCGGACTTCGAGCTGCATCTGATCAACAGCTCCTGTGGCAAGCAGTTCGTCGGCGACTCGATACGCGATTTCGTCCCGGGCCAGATCGTGCTGGTGGGGCCGAACGTGCCCCACGACTGGGTCAGCGATCTGGCGCCCGGTGAGGTGGTGCAGCGACGCAGCACGGTCATCCAGTTCAACGAGGATCTACTCACCCGCGCGACGGCCACCTTCCCTGAGTTCCGGGAGCTGGACCAGCTGCTGGCCGACGCCCATCGTGGCATCGAGTTCCACGGGCAGGCCGCGGCCCAGGCCGGTGCGCTGGTGCGCCGGATCGGCCAGATCCGGCCCGGGCTGCGGCAGATGCTGATGTTCGTGCAGGTCCTGCTGTTGCTGGCCGAGAGCAGGCAGCGGACCCTGCTGTCCAGCGAGGCGTTCGTCTCCAGGGGCGCCAAGCTGGACGACAAGGGCGCCGACGTGATCCACGAGTCCATCCGCTACATCCTGGAGAACCTTTCCGACGGCGTGAGCATGGCCTACGCCGCCGAACGAGCCGGCATGTCTGAGTCGGCCTTCTCCCGCTTCTTCAAACGTGGCACCGGCCACAACTTTGTCCAGTGTGTGCGGCAGCTGCGCATTGCCAAGGCCTGCCGGCTGCTGCGCGACAGTGACATGCCGGTCACCGACATCTGCTTCCACGTCGGCTACCGCAATCTTTCCAACTTCAACCAGCACTTCCACGCCGAGCGCGGCATGACGCCGTCGGCCTACCGGCGCCTGGCTGCCGAGAACGCCCTGCGCGATGACGGCGAGCTGGCCGTCGCGGGCCTGGGCGCGTCTGGCACCCGCCGAGGTGGGCGGCGATGACAGCTGCAGCCGGGTCCACCCGCGCCGGCGCCCCCGGCGCATTCGCCTGCGTTATGGCTGCACCGACCCGAGGAGCCCCTGCATGTATCTGATCTGCGGCGAAGCCCTGTTCGACGTGTTCCCGCGCGACGGCATGTGGCCGGCTATGGATCTGCTGGCGCGTCCTGGCGGCTCGCCGTTCAATGTGGCCATCGGCCTGGCCCGTCTGGGCGCGCCGGTGGCTTTCCTGGGGGGCGTATCCGCCGATGCCCTGGGCACCCGCCTGCGCGAGGTCCTGGTGGAGGAGGGGGTGGGCCTCGGGTATCTGGTCAGCACGCAGTACCCCACCACGCTCAGCGTCATCGCCAAGGATGCGCAAGGCATTCCCAGCTACACCTTCTACGGTGAGGGTGGCGCGGATCGCATGCTTCATTCCACCGACCTCCCTGCGTTGCCTCCCGAGGTGCAGGTACTCCACTTTGGTTCCTACACCACCGTTGTGGACCCGATAGCGTCGACGTTCCTTTCCTGGCTGCCGAAGGTCGGTACCGCTCGCCTGGTGTCGCTGGACCCCAACGTGCGTCCCACTGTCGAGCCGGACATGCAGCGCTGGCGCGATGCGCTGCGTGAGTGGTTGCCGTATGCGGACGTGGTCAAGGTGAGCGAAGAAGACCTCGGCCTGCTGTATCCGGAGCGAGAGCTATCCGCGCTGGCGCGGTCCATGTTGCTGGAAGGTCCGCGCCTGGTCGTCGTCACCCATGGTAGCCAGGGTGCCAGTGCTTATGCGGACGGGCTGGAGGTACGGGTGCCCGGCCGTGAGGTGGAGGTGGTGGATACGGTCGGTGCCGGAGATAGCTTCCAGGCTGCGCTGCTGCACGGCCTGAAGGACCGCGAGCGCCTGGAGCAGGTGGTCGCATCCCGTGAGCTGCTGATGGACACGGTGCGTATGGCGGTCACCGCCTCTGCGATCACCTGCACGCGCGAGGGCGCCGATCCGCCGCGTCGCCAGGAGATCCAGGCGGCATGCGCCGCCACATACGAGCAGGCGGGAAGCAGCAGGAATTTCTGACAGGCGCCAGGTGCGCGGGGGCGGACTGGCATGCGCGCAGTTCAAGGCTATAGCGAATCCAGCAAGGGGGTGTGGATGAGTGGACGAACCAGGCATTGATCCGGTGAACGGTAAGCAAGGCACGCGGCACCCTGCTGCCTGACCGCGTCACCGGACGCGGCTCCAATCCGACTCACGTTTCCGGCACGGCTCGCACGTGCCCAGGGTTCGTGCGTGCCTTTTTCAGCAGTTTCAACCGAACGAGCCTCCCCCAACACGGCTTGCCAGCAGATGCCACGCCAGGCCGATCCATCCCCGGCGTGTCTCCAAACTTTCTAGTGTTCGAACGAAGGAGCAATTCCATGCGTTTCAAGACGTCTCCTCTGACGCTCGCCATTGCCGCCTCGATCCTGGCGACCGG
>JAEWAG010000204.1 GCA_023391775.1 Pseudomonadota bacterium
CGGAATCGAGGACAGCGGGACCGAGGCGATGTCCTGCCCGCGCTGGCGGATCGGGGCACCCGGGTCCGGTGCCCAGGCCTGTGCGTAGATCACCTCCCAGGTGCTGGGCAGGCGTCCGTCGCCGTCGCGCATGGCCTCGTACGCGGCAGCGGCGGCGGCGAAGCGCGCCCGGCCGGTGAGGCTGCGGCGGCGCGAGGACAGCGCATTGGTCGCGCCGATCGCGCGCAGCTCGCGCATCAGCGCCGGCAGCGCCGGATAGGTGAGGTTGAACAGGTCGCGGTCGACCACCGGATCGCGGAAGCCGGCCTGCATCAGCGCATCGCCGAACGCCGAGATCGGTGCGAACGGACTCACGTGCGGGGCCTCGTCGGCGCTGGCGAAGGCCTCCCGCAGCTCGACCAGGGTCTCCGGCCCGAAGCTGGAACACAGCAGCAGCCCGCCGGGCCTGAGCACGCGGCGGAACCCGGCGAACACCTCCGGCAGGTCCTCCACCCACTGCAGACAGAGGTTGGAGAAGATCACGTCCACGCTGCCTTCGGCCAGCGGCAGCGCGCGCGCATCGGCGCACACGCGCTGGAACGGCTTCCACCAGCCGGCCTGGCGGCGCGCCTGGCGCAGCATCGGCAGGGCCAGGTCCATGGCGATCACCTGCGCCTTCGGCCAGCGCTTGCGCATCGCCGCGGCGGCGTGGCCGGTGCCGCTGCCCAGGTCCAGCACCACCGACGGCACCCGGTCGTCCAGGTAGGCCAGGGACTCGAGCAGGCGCGAACGCACTTCCGCCTGCAGGGCCGCGGCGGCGTCATATCCGGAGGCAGCGCGCGAGAACGCGCGTCGCACCTGGCGGGAGTCGAAGATGGGATCCATGGCGGGGGTGGGCTCAGGGGCCGATATTGTCGACGAAAGCCGCCAGCTCCGCCGCGACCACGTCGACGTGGCCGAGGAACGGCGCGTGCCCGGCGCCAGCCACCTCGAGGAAACGTGCGCCCGGGGCCAAGGCGGCAGCGGCAGCCATGCCACGCGGGTCGACCAGGCGGTCACGGCGCCCGCCCAGCCACAGGCTCGGTACCGTCAGGCCGGGCAGGCTGCGGCGCAGGTCGCTGGATTCCAGCAGTTCCAGGCCGGCCTGGAGGGCTTCGGGCTGCGGCCGCCCGCGCGCGTGCAGCAGCGTGCGCAGCGATTTCAGCTCGGCGCGTCCGTGTTCGGAGCCCAGCGTGTCGAGGGCGATGAAGCGCTCGAGCGTGCCGTCATAGTCCTGCTCGAGGTCGCGGGCGAACTGGGCGAACACCGCCGGGTCCACCGCGTGGGTCCAGTCGGGCCCGCGCACGAAGCGCGGCGTGGCCGCGACCATCACCAGCCCACGCACGGTCGGCAGCGACGCCGCCGCACGCAGGGCGAACAGCCCACCCAGTGACCAGCCCAGCCACACCGCCGGCGGCGTGCGTGCGGCCACCGCGCTGGCGACCATGGCCGGTTGCAGGGGCACGTCCGAATCGCGGCTGTGGCCGTGGCCCGGCAGGTCGACCAGATGCAGCCGGTAACGCGTGGACAGGCGCTCGGCCAGCGGGCCGAACACGCCGCCGTGCAGCGCCCAGCCGTGGATCAGGACCAGGTCCGGGCCGTCGCCGAGGGTTTCGATATGCATGCGCGCATTGTCGCCGATGCGGCCCCGTGCCGTGGCGGCGGCCGCGGGACGCTGCGGGTCAGCGGCGGCGGGCGGCGGCGATGCGGCGGATCAGCCGGTGCCAGAGGATGATGGCGTGGGTGCGCCCGACCCGCGCGCGCCACCAGCGCACCGGCAGCGGCCGGCGCAGGTAGTTGCCGATCGCCTCGTGCAGCCAGTCCGGATCGAACCCGGACCAGACCCCGGCCACGCTGTAGAGGTTGGAGACCAGCACCGGATGCACTTCCTGGCGCAGGATGCGTTCCAGCTCGTCCAGCGAGTACGGCGAATCCGCCAGTTCCGCGGCGACCTTGGCCAGCACCTGGGCATCAACCGCCGTGTCCAGGTACAGCTCGGACATGGCTTCCCATACACGCCGGCGTTCCGCCGTTGGCGTGCGCGTGCTCACGCCACCGCTTCGCGTCCGCTGTCGACGCGGTCGCGCGCGTCGGCAATCGCAGCCAGCAGTGCCTGCACCTGCTGCGGGGTGTGCAGTGCCGAGAGGGTCACGCGCAGGCGCGAGCCGCCCTCGGGCACCGTGGGCGGACGGATCGCGGTGACCAGGAAACCGGCCCGCTCGACCGCCGCGGACATCGCCAGGGTGCGTGCCTCGCTGCCACAGAGCACCGGCTGGATCGGCGTGGCCGAGGGCATCAGGTCCAGGCCAAAGCGGCTGGCACCCTCGCGGAACACCGCCACCAGTTCGCGCAGGCGCTCGCGGCGCCAGTCGTCGCGGCGCGCCAGCTTCAGCGCGGCCAGCGATGCGGCCGCCAGCGCCGGCGGCAGTGCCGTGGTGTAGAGATAGGGCCGGGCGGTACCGGCCAGATGTTCGATCAGCGCGGCATCGCCGGCCACCACTGCACCATAGCCGCCCAGGGCCTTGCCCAGGGTCACCAGCTGCAGCGGCACGTCGGCCGCGCCCAGGCCGGCATCGGCGACGCTGCCGCGGCCCTGCGGGCCGAGCACCCCCACGCCGTGCGCATCGTCCACGTAGAGCAAGGCCTCGGCGGTGCGCGCGACCAGGGCCAGCGAGCGCAGCGGGGCCACGTCGCCGTCCATGCTGAACACGCCATCGGTGGCCAGCATCGCCGCGCCGTCGCCGGTACCGCGCAGCTGGCGCAGCGCGCCTTCGGCATCCAGGTGCGGATAGCGGCGCAGGCGCGCGCCGGCCAGGCGGGTCGCATCGATCAGGCTGGCGTGGTTGAGGCGGTCCTGGACACAGACGTCGCCGTCCTCCAGCAGCGCCTGCTGCACGGCCAGGTTGGCAGCGAAGCCGCTGCCGAACAGCAGCACACGCGGCACCTCCAGCCATTCGGCCACTTCGCGCTCGAGCTGCTCGTGCAGGGCGTGGTGGCCGCAGACCAGGTGCGAGGCGGTGGCGCCTGTGCCCTCGCGGGCGGAGGCGTCCTGCAGCGCGGCGGCGACCTCGAACTGGCTCGCCAGGCCGAGGTAGTCGTTGCTGCAGAAGCCGGTCAGCCACTGCCCGTCCACTTCCAGGCGCACGCCGTCGCGGCGGCTGATGGTGCGGCGCTGGCGTACGCGCCCCTGCGCGTTGCGCAGGCGGTGGCTGTTGCTGATGCGTTCGTGGATGTCGATGCGGCCCATGGTTCCTGCCCCTCCCCCCCCCGGGAGCCCTGCGTGCGGCCGCCTCCGTCCGTCAGGCGGGGAGCGGCTCTATGGTCTGACCGCTCAAGGTAGCGCCAGCAACTGTCGCCTTACCGTGATGGTCATCACATCCGCCGCGGGGCATCGGACGCAGGCCGAGGCGCGCGAACAGGGCCAGGTCACGCTCGGCCTCGGGATTGGGGGTGGTCAGCAACTGCTCGCCGTAGAAGATCGAGTTGGCCCCGGCCATGAAGCACATCGCCTGCAGCTCGTCGGACATGGCCTCGCGCCCGGCCGACAGGCGCACCATCGAGCGCGGCATGGCGATGCGGGCCACGGCGATGGTGCGCACGAACTCGAACGGATCCAGCGGCCCGGCGCCGGCCAGCGGCGTGCCCGGCACCTGGACCAGCTGGTTGATCGGCACCGAATCCGGATGCGCCGGAAGGTTGGCCAGCGCCTGCAGCAGGCCGGCACGCTGCTCGCGTGTCTCACCCATGCCGACGATGCCGCCACAGCAGGTCTTGAGCCCCGCCTCGCGCACGTGGCCCAGGGTATCCAGGCGGTCCTGGTACTGGCGGGTGCGGATCACGTCCCCGTAGAACTCCGGCGCCGTGTCCAGGTTGTGGTTGTAGTAGTCCAGGCCGGCTTCGCGCAGCGCGCGCGCCTGCTCCGGGGTGAGCATGCCCAGGGTGGCGCAGGTTTCCAGTCCCAGCGCCTTCACCCCGGCGATCATGGCGGCGACCTTGGGGATGTCGCGGTCCTTCGGACTGCGCCACGCCGCGCCCATGCAGAAGCGCGAGGCACCGGCGTCGCGGGCCTGGCGGGCCCGGGCCAGCACCGCGTCCACGTCCATCAGCTTGGTCGCCTCCACGCCGGTGTGGTAGCGCTGGGCCTGCGGGCAGTAGCCGCAGTCCTCCGGGCAGCCACCGGTCTTGACCGACAGCAGGGTCGAGACCTGGACTTCAGCCGGGTCGAAATGCGCGCGGTGCACGCTGGCGGCCCGGAACAGCAGTTCCGGCAGCGGCAGGTCGAACAGGGCGAGCAATTCGTCGCGGCGCCAGTCGTGGCGGATTTCCGAAGACATCTGGGGTGTTTCCTGACAGCGGCCGCAGCCGGAGCCGGGCAGTCTGGAAATCCCCCCGACGACTGTCAACCCGATGATCGGCACCACGGTTTACAACCTCGTCCGCGGCGCGTGGCCGGACCGCCTGCGCACCCTTGCGCGCCAGGCCTGCACGAGCCTGCTGCCGACGCGCTGCCTGCTGTGCGCCGCACCCGGTGCGGAGGGCCGCGACCTGTGTGTGGCCTGCAACGACGCCCTTCCCCGCAACCTACTGGCCTGCCCGCGCTGCGCCATCCCGATGCCGGTCGCGGGCACCTGCGGCCGCTGCCTGCGTCGGCCCCCCGTGCTGCACGGGTCCCACGCTGCGTTCGTGTATGCCGCTCCGATCGACCGGCTGCTGCCGCGCTACAAGTTCCACCAGGACCTGGCGGCCGGACGCCTGCTGGCCGGCCTGATGGCCCAGGCACTGTCCGCCGCCGAGCGGCCGCATGCGCTTGTACCCGTGCCGCTCCATGCCGCGCGCCTGCGCCAGCGCGGCTACGACCAGGCACTGGAACTGGCGCGCCCGCTTGCCGCCGCCATGGGCCTGCCGCTGGAGCCGGACCTGCTGCGCCGGCCGCGGGCCACCGCGGCGCAGTCGGACCTGGGTGCCCTGGCACGCAGGCGCAACCTGCGCGGGGCCTTCGCGGTGCAGCCTGGTCGCCCGCTGCCGCAGCACGTGGCCCTGGTGGACGACGTCATGACCACCGGCGCCACCCTGCACGCCGCCGCGGTGGCCTTGCGCCGCGCCGGGGTGCAGCGGGTCGACGCCTGGGTCTGCGCGCGTACGCCCTGATGCCAACTGGCCAGCAGCGGTGACAACGCGAAGCGGCAGTCTTACGAGGTGCGCGGAGGTAGCGCGGCGGCCCCGTACCCGCCCAGCCTGCCGCTGCCCCGGACTGTGCTGCCCACGCGGTGACCTTCTCGATGAGGCGCACAACACCTGCGCCTCGCGCGTGTCCGGCCGGCGATACCCGAGTCACGGGGAACTGCGGCAGGGAGTGCAGCTTCAGGGGAGCCGCCGGGCTGCCGGCCAACGTTGCCGGAGCCTCGCTGCGCATCCGGGGTCGGGGCCTGCGTCGCGTGCTGGGCAGCAATCCCCCTCAACGCCTATCCCAACCAGTTGATGCTGGGCATTGCCCAAACGAAGCAGCGTGTCCGAAGCAGAGGACTTCGTTACCTTCCCGCGAGCGCGAAATGCAGGGCGATGCCGGCAAACACCGCGGCCCCCACCCAGTTGTTGTGCAGGAAGGCGCGGAAGCAGGCGGCCCGCTCACGGCGGCGGGTCATCACGAACTCCTGCACCACCAGCACGGTAGCGGCGCCAAGGCCCACCCAGTACGCCGTGCCCAGCCCCGCCTGGTGACCGACCAGGGCCAGTGCCACGAGCACCAGCATGTAGAGCACGCCCTGCGCGACCAGATCCAGGTCGCCGAACAGGATCGCGGTGGAGCGGGAGCCGGCGCGGATATCGTCCTCGCGGTCCACCATCGCGTACCAGGTGTCGTACGCGGTGGCCCACAGGATGTTGGCGCAGTACAGCAGCCAGGCCAGCGCCGGCACCTCGCCCCGCACCGCCGCGAAGGCCATCGGGATGCCCCAGCCGAAGGCCATGCCCAGGTAGACCTGCGGCAGGTAGGTGTAGCGCTTGAGGTAGGGGTAGGTCGCGGCCAGGAACAGGCCGACGAAACTCAGCGCAATGGTGAGTGCGTTGAGCGTCAGCACCAGGCCGAACGCCACCAGCATCAGCACTGCGAACACCAGCAATGCCTCGCGTCCCGACACTGCCCCGGTGGCGAGTGGCCGGTCGCGGGTGCGCTCGACCTTGGGATCAAGCCAGCGGTCGGCGTAATCGTTGATCACGCAGCCGGCCGAGCGGGTCAACCAGACGCCGGCGGTGAACACGAACAGGGTCCAGTAATCGGGCATGCCGCCGGCGGCCAGCCAGAGCGCCCACCAGGTGGGCCACAACAGCAGCAGCACGCCGATGGGGCGGTCACCGCGCAACAGCTTCCAGTACTGGCCCAGCCGTCCGCGCCATTGCGGACCGGATGCAGGCGCCTGCTCGTAACGTTCGTAAGTCATGCCGCAAAGGTTAGCAGGCCGGCAAAGACTGCCGGCCTGCCACGTGGATCACGCGTTGCCCGACTTGTAGTCGTAGTAGCCGTAGCTGTAGTAGCCGGTGGCGCGCTTCTCGACCGCGTTGAAGATGGTGCCCTTGATATGCACGCCGTTCTGCTCGAAGCGCTTCAGGGTCAGCAGGATTTCCTTGGCCTGGTTCAGGCCGAAGCGCGTCACCAGCAGGCTGGCACCGGCATGCGCGCCGACGATCGCCGGATCGGTCACCGCCAGGATCGGCGGGGTGTCGACGATGACCAGGTCATAGCGCGGCGCGAGCGTCTCGAGAACCTGGCCAAAGCGCGGATGCATCAGCAGCTCGGACGGGTTCGGCGGGATATCGCCACGCACCATGTAGTGCATGTTGGCCAACCCGGGCACCTCGTGGATGGCAGCCTCGATCTCGACCTTGCCAGCCAGCACGTCGGACAGACCATCCTTGGGACCGATGCCCAGCAGCTTGTGCAGGGTGCCCTTGCGCATGTCGGCGTCGATCACCAGCACGCGCTGGCCTGCCTGGGCAATCACCGCGGCAAGGTTGGCCGAAACGAAGGTCTTGCCGACGCCCGGGCGCGGACCGGAGATGGCGAGGATGTTGTTCTTGGACTCCAGCATGGCGAAGTGCAGGCTGGTACGCAGGCTGCGCAGCGCCTCCACCGCCAGGTCCGCCGGCTCCGCCACCGCGAGCAGGTGCTGGCGGCCATCGGCACGGATGCTGTGCAAGCCTTTGCGGTCGCGACGCGCGCTAGGCAACACCTTGGAATCACTGAGCGGAATGGCCGCATAGACCGGCAGTCCCAGCTCCTCGATCACCGCCGGGTCCTCGATGCCCGGATTGAGCATGCGCTGGACGAAAACCAGGGCGATAGCCAGGAACGCGCCGAGCAGCGTGGCCACCAGCACCACCAGCGCCTTGCGCGGCTTCACCGGCTCGGAGGTGTTGACCACCGCCGGGTCCACGATACGCACGTTACCCACGGTACCGGCTCGGGCCACGTCCAGCTGCTGTGCCTGGTTGAGCAGCGCAGTGTAGAGCTCGTTGCTGACCTGCAGGTCGCGGGTCAGGCGCAGAAGCTCCTGCTGGGTGTCGGGCAGTGCACTCACCTGACGGCGGAAACCCGCCTTGCGTGCTTCCAGCTCGCCAATCTGGCTCAGCAAGGCGCGATACGCAGGGTGGTCACGGGTATAGCTGCGGTCCAGCTCGGCCTGCTTCAGGCGCAGCTGCTGGATGCTGGTCTCGACCGCGACTTCCTGTTCCAGCAGACCCTTAGTCTGCATGGTGATATCGACCGAGTTCGCGGTGGACTGGTACCTGGCCATCGCATCCTGCGCGTCCTCGACCTGCTTGCGCACGGTCGGCAGCTGGTCCTTGACGAACTGCAGCTGCGCTGCGGCTTCGGCCGAGCTGCGTTCGACGTTCTGGCGCACGTAGGCCTCGATGATCTTCTGCACCACGGCTTCGGCACGGGCCGGGTCGGTGTCCTCATAGGTCACCTGCAGGATGCCGGAATCCTTGCCCTGTTCCGACGCACCGATGTCCTGCTGCAACGCAGCCAGAACATCCAGGCGGCGATGCTTGACGACCTTGAACACCATCCCCGGATTGGCATTCAGTGCATCGACCTCCGCCAGGACCGCGCCTTGCTGGGCGGTCTCACCCACCTTGCCGCGGACCAGTTCGTTGCCGTCCTCGTCACGCAGGACATAACCACCGGCGGCATCCAGAACCTCGAGTTCCAGCTTGGTATCCACCAGAGAGGCAGGAACCTCCAGCTTGTTGAAGCCCGCCAGTTCCCCGCCCCAGCCATAGCCGCTCAGCCCCAGGAACGGAGCGGCCACCTGCCCCTCGGCTTCGGGCTCGAAACGGCGGGAAAGGAATCCACCCAGCAACGGGAAAGTGCGCGGTTCAACTTCGATGTCGAGGCGCAGCTGGTCGACCGCAGCACCCACCACGGTGCGCGAGCGCAACAGGGCAATCTCGGTCGTCGAGACGACGCTACCGGCGCCAGCAAGCGAGGTCAGGTCGGAGAGGCCCGGGATGCTGGGCATCTGGGCCTCCACCTGGACCATGGCCTGGGCCCGATACACTGGTGCAGCCAGCAGCGCATAGGCCACGCTGAGCACGAAGAACACGGCGGTCGTGCCGAGGATCCACCATTTCCTGTCGACCAGCGTACCCAGCAGTTCGCGCAGGTCGATCTCATCCTCGTTGCCAGCCGTGCCAGCCGTGGTTTCCTTGGCCATCGATCTCATTCCATCCGTCGGGGGGAGCCGCGGTAGCGACTGTTACTTGATATAGGGAACCCAGCTGTCCACGCACTCGTCGATCAGCTGGTACACATGTTCGAAAGCTTCGCGGCTCTGGCGGTACGGGTCCGGAATTTCCCGCTGACCGCGCCACTTGCCCAGGAGAAAGGTCTTGCCACTGACCTGCGGCACCTCACGCGCAATCTTCACCTGATGGGACTGCTCCATCACCAGGATCAGGTCCGCGGCGGCGAGCACCGAGGGCGAAGCCTGGCGGGCCTGATGTCCGTCCGGGTCGATCCCGGCCTCGCGCAAAAGCGCTGCCGCCTCCGGATCCACCGGCCGCCCGACCAGGGCCTGCAGCCCGGCCGAGGAGATCTGCACACCCGCCCGCCCTTGTAGACGGTGACGCATCAGTATCTCGGCAGTCGGGCTGCGGCAGATGTTGCCAACACAGACAAACAGAACCTTCTTGAACACGTACCCGGAGTCCCCGCGCTGCCTGCTACATATGTCTCTCCGGAGCGCTGGACGACCCGGCCGCGCGCAAGCTTACCTGATGCGGCCGTCGGATGCTGCAATGCGTCGACGTGAAGGTTTCGTCAATAAGCTATTGAAGTAGTTGACAATCCCACAAGGGCTGGAATATGGTCCTCGCTGAGTAGTAGCCCTTCACCTTTCAGGAGAGATCCCCCATGAAGACCAAGATTGCCGGTCTGGCCGTCCTCGTTGGGCTGCTGGCCCAGCCTTATGCATTTGCGCAGGAGAATGATCAGCCGCAGCAGGAAGAGGCGGGGGATCCTGCTGGCAGTGATGCCGCCGCTGGAACCGGTACGGCGACCGAAGTGGGTCTGGTTGTGGGCTCCACGCTGATCGGCGTGGGCCTCGTATCCGCCGCGAACGACGGCGATGGTGGCGGCCGCGAAACCACCCCGGGTGGCGGCGGTGGCGGTGGCGGCGGCGGCGGTGGTGGCACCGGCGGTACGGGTGGCACCGGCGGTACGGGCGGCACCGGCGGCTGATCCACGCTGCGAAGCATGAGCACAAGGCCCGCCGGCCTTTGATGTCCGGCGGGCTTTTTTGTGTATGGGGCGCTCTGCCCCGACCAATCGAACGGAAGCGACATGAATCGAGCCTCTCGGGCCGGCGCCTTCGCGCTGACGGCCAGCGTTTTTCTTTCCGGCTGCATCTGGGCTCCGGGCCAGCATCTGTCGCGTACCGAGCCCGGCCCCGGGCAGATCCGCACCTCCGGCAACGACCAGTTGGACCTGGTGGCGATCACGCCCCGCCTGATTGCAATGGAGCAGGCCACCCGTACTGGCAGCCAGCAGGTGCCCCAGGCATTGGTGGATTACCAGCCCGAGCCCTATCGAATCGGCGCGGGAGACGTCCTGTACATCACGGTCTGGGACCACCCGGAACTGACCGTGCCTGCCGGACCGCAGCAGCAGGTCAACCTCGCGGGCCGACTCGTGCAGGGTGATGGCACGTTGTTCTACCCGTATATCGGCAAGCTGGAGGCCGCAGGCCTTACCCCGACCGAATTGCGCGACACGCTGTCCAAGCAGTTGGCGGCTGTGATCCATGAGCCGCAGGTCGATGTGTCTGTATTGACGTATGCCAGCCAGCGGGTCTGGGTCTCCGGTGCCGCGCGCCAGGCCTCGGTGGTGCCGCTGACCGTGGTTCCGCTGACACTGCAGGACGCTATCAGCACCGCTGGGTTCGATCCCGCACAGGCTGACCTCTCCGGCGTGCGCCTGACCCGCGACGGCGTCACCCATGTGCTTGACATGTCCCGTCTCGGAGGCCAGCCGATCTACCTGCGTGCCGAGGACCAGATCTACATCCCCTACCTCGACGCCAAGGAAGTGTTCGTGGTCGGCGAGGTCAACCAGCCCGGCGCACAGAACTTCAAGACCGGCAGCATCAGCCTGAGCCAGGCGCTTGGCCGCTCGCGTGGCCTGGCGCAAGCCACCTCCAATGGCAATGCGGTGTACGTGATCCGGGGAGCCCAGGCGAGCGATCTGCAGCAGAAGCCCTCGGTGGTTTACCAGCTTGAGGCGAAGTCGCCCGCGGCGTTCGCCGTAGCCAGCCAGTTCGAACTGCTGCCGGGTGACGTGGTGTTCGTCGGTGCCGCTGGCGTCACCCGCTGGAGCCGCTTCGTGAACCAGCTGCTGCCGTTCACGGCGATCATCAGCAACGCGGCCAGCGCCAGCAACGACATTTCCAACAACTGACGGCTGCCGTGTCCGCGCTTTCCGTCAAACGACGGAGGGGTCTGCCTCCCTCCCCCCGATTCCTGGTCGGCCTACGTCGGGCCGCGACCGTGTTCGCGGCAGCCCTGCTGTTGGGCGGCTGTGGTGCGACGGTACGTACCGGCATCGACGTGGCACGATCGCTGGTCGGCGGAGGCGAAGACATGGAGGCTGCAGCCCGGAAAGTCGCGGCCAGCCCCTACGCCAGCCTGATGATGGATGACGGCAGAACAACTGGTGTCATGGTGCTGGGCAACGATGACGAAGGTCGGCTTTCCTGGCATGCCGGCCGGCGGATCCTGTTCCTTTGCGAAGGTGGCCTGGTGTGCGGCACCCATGAGATGGCCGCGCGCCTGGACGGCATGCAGGTGGAGGGCCCAAACCCTTTTCTTGACCTGCGCGCGGTAACCGGTACCGCGACCGTGTTCCGCCGTTACGACTGGCATGAGGGTTATCGCTACGGCATTCCTGTCACCGGCAGGGTGCGCCGCATCGGTCCCGAGTCTGTTCAGATCCTGGACCGCACGCGCGAACTGGTCCGCTACGAAGAGCAACTGTCGGGACCCGACGTGGAAGGCACGAACCGTTACTGGATCGACCCGGCAACGGGCACGCTCTGGAAGAGCCGCCAGTTGGTAGCGCCTGGCACCTACGTCGAGATTACCCAGCTGAAGCCATACCGGCGGAGACCACAGTGAAGCCGGCCAGAGCGATGATACTGGCGACGCTGTTCGCCCTGCTTTTCCCTGTGGTTGCTTCCGCCTCCCCTGCGACGGTGAACGTTGCGGTCGAGGGTGCGGTGCACAAGCCGGGCGTATACGCGCTGCCTGCTGGCGGCCGCTTCGCCGACGCCGCGCTCGTCGCCGTGCCGAGCCGCCAGGCTTACACGCTTGGTGCCGCCGTCTTCCGCAGGGAGGCGCTTGCCGATCAGATCCGGCTGCGGGCCGCGCTTCTGCATGACCTCGAGCAGGTGGCGATATCTCCCGACACACCCGCACCCGTCGCCGCGCGTGCGCGGGTTCTCCATGCCTGGATCGAGCGGCTGCCGGCGACGGGACGTATTCCCCTTGACGGCAACCTCCGCCGCCTGGAGGTGGGCAAGGGCGACAGCAACCGCTTGCTCGCTGAGGGTGACCGGCTTTTTTATCCCGTGCGCCCCTCGAAAGTTTCCGTGGTTGGTGCGGTCAACGCACCGTGCTCCCTGCCCCACGTCCCAGGCCGGGATGCGGCGGATTACCTGGCCGCCTGCCCACTGGACACAGGTGCGGCCGAGCGGAATGTAATTAATGTGGTGCAGCCCGATGGCCAGGTCCAGGTCCTCGGTACTGCCAGCTGGAACCGAAGCCCCCCCCAGGCCTTGGCCCCCGGCGCGATCATCCATGTGCCGCTCAACATAAGGGCGACCCGCAAGTCTGCTCCCGAGCTCGATGCAACCATGACGACCTTCCTGGCTACTCAAGCGTTGCCGCATGACGCGCTGGTGGGTCCATGAGGAGGTCAAACACTTTGTATCGCAGGTTTCCGGCATTGAGCCTGCTCAGCCTGGCGGTTTGCGGCAGCCTGCACGCGGAAGTACCGGCGACACAGAATGACTGGGGGGGGATCGGCCTGCTGCAGACGCCCACCGCACGCATGGCCGAGGAAGGGGAGTTTGCTTTTACGGCGAGCCATGCTTCGCCCTACTCGCGCTACAACGTGTCCATGCAGCCCTTTCCGTGGTTTGAGGGTACCTACCGCTATGCCAACGTGCAGGGGGTACGATACGGGTCTATCGCAGGCGACCAGAACTACAAAGACAAGTCGATCGATTTCAAGATCCAGCTGTGGGACGAAGGTCGATGGCTGCCCGCGGTAGCTGTCGGTGCGCAGGATATCGGCGGCACGGGGCTGTTTGCCAGTGAGTACGTGGTCGCCAACAAGCGCTTCGGTCAATTCGATGCAAGCCTCGGCTTCGCGACCGGCTACCTGGGTAGTAATGGCGGGATCAGCAACCCGATCGGCTGGATAGACGAAGACTTCAAGGTCCGCCCCCGCGCCAGCAGCGATATTACCAATGCCGGAAAATTCGGCATGCGTTACCTCCTGCATGGCCCGGTAGGGGTCTTCGGTGGCGTGGCGTGGCAGACACCATGGCAGCCGCTGTTGGTGAAGGTCGAATACGACGGTCACGACTATGACGACGAGATCCGCGTCGGGCGCCTGGAACAGGATTCGCGGTTCAACGTTGGCCTGCACTACACGCCGAGTCCAGGCATTCGGATGACACTGGGCTGGGAACGCGGCAATGAACTGCTGGCCACCTTGGTGCTGCGCGGCAACTTGAAGAATGCGCTCCGCCAACCGCGCTTCCTGGACCCGCCCAAGGTCCCGTTGCGCGAGGAGGGCGTGCAGCGACCAGCACAATCCGCCTCCAACGCTCAATCAGAATCCATGCCGCTGGCCGACAGCTCGCTCCTATCAGGAGCGTCGCCTGCCTCCTCGACAGAGGAACCTCGGACGAGCTACCCCTTGCTGCCGGGCCACACCTGGGACGAGGTGCGTGAGCAGCTGCGCGCCAATGCCGGCTTCTACATGCGACGCGTCGAAATCAATGGCAACGAGCTGATCCTGCATGGCAACCAGCCTCGCTATATGTATCCAGCGGAGGGGTTAGGCCGTGCCGCCCGTGTACTCGATAACGTGATTGACCCGCATGTCGAATGGGTGACCCTGGAGTACAACCGGGAAGACATGCCGATCGCGCAGAGCAGCGTGTCGCGCAGCGCCCTGGCCGCGTACGCGCGCCGCGACATCGATCTGGCCACCATGGCCCGCAGCGTGGAACTCAACCCCCCGGGCAGCTCCCGGCAGGGCACGGTGGTCTATGACCTGCCACTGACGCAGCGCTTCACCTGGGGCGTGGCGCCGGGCTTCAAACAGATCATCGGAGGCCCGGACGGCTTCATCCTTTACCAGCTGAGCGCCAACGCCGACGCTACCTACAACTTCAGTCGCAGCACCTGGTTTGCGGGTGTCCTGAGCGTGGATGTGCACAACAACTTCGACAAGTTCAAGTACGACGCGCCCAGCAATCTCCCACGGGTCCGCACGGACGTGCGCCAGTACGTCACCACCTCGGATGTGACCGTACCCAACCTGCAGCTGACGACCGTCCACGCACTGGGCCGGGACGTGTTCGCCATGGGGTATGCCGGCCTCCTAGAAAGCATGTTCGGCGGAGTGGGCGCGGAAATCCTCTACCGCCCCATGGACGCACCTTGGGCCCTTGGCTTTGACGCCAACTGGGTGAAGCAGCGCGACTATGACCAGCGTTTCTCATTTCGGGATTACGACGTCGCCACGGGCCACGCCACCCTTTATTACGACTTTGGTGCCGAACGCCGGGTACATGTGGCTGCCTCCGCAGGACGTTACCTCGCCGGCGACTGGGGTGTGACGCTCGACGTCGCCCGCCTGTTCCGCAATGGTGTCGCGATGGGCGCATTCGCGACCAAGACGAATATCTCTTCCGAAGAGTTTGGCGAAGGCAGCTTCGACAAGGGCATCTATCTGACGGTGCCGATGGACCTCCTGATGCCGCGGTCAAGCCAGCGCCGTGCCACCCTTATGTGGCACCCGCTGGTTCGCGATGGCGGCGCGAAGCTTTCACGCCGGTACAATCTGTACTCGATGACCAGCGAGCGGGACCGGCGCTTCTTCTTCGAGAATATTGAATACATAGACCCATAGCTTTTCCGCATAGCCCCTCATGGACCGAGTCGGGGCAATCACAAGGACACTTGCAGAATTTGATGTTGCAATGCAGCATCAGATTCCCCCGCTGGCTTTGCCAGTACGGAACAGGGACGAGGGGACATCATGTTGCTCATGCCAATCAGGTCGGACATCGCCACCGGCCCGCGGACGGCCAGCAAGTTCACAGCTGCCTCGGGCGCGCTTATTCGGGTCGCGGACCCGTTGCTGCTCGTCACTGGAGCCATAAGCGCACATTGGCTGCGTTTTGGAACCCCGAAGCTAGACCAAGCCTATGTGAGCTTGGTTGTGCTTACTACCTTGTTCGGGCTTCTCGTCCTCGGATCTTCCTCGCTCTACCGGAGCTGGCGTGGGCGTGGCCTAGCCACGGAACTGGCCCACCTCACCTTGTGCTGGACAATCATTTTTACTGGTGTCCTGGTCTACACGACCTTCATACACCTGATCGGCGACCTGTCACGAATGTGGTTGGCGTCCTGGTTCGGCCTCAGCCTGGCTGGCGCGGCCTCGGTGCGCCTGGCAGTGCGAGGCTGCGCCGCATGGGTGCGCGCCCGCGGCATGGACCTGCGCACCGCAGTAATCGTTGGGGGCAATCCGGACGCGCAGCGCATCGTGGATACCATGCGCCGTAATCCTTGGATGGGCATCAAGGTGGTGGGCTGGTTCGCCACGACAGCCGACCGCTGTGCCATAAACGGCGTCCGTCCCATGGGCAAGGTTGATCGCCTGGCAGATTTCGTGGAGCGCCGACACATCGACCAGGTGTGGATCGCCCTGCCCATGCGGGAGCAGGGCCAGATCGCTTACGTGCTGCGCCAACTGGATTACTCCACCGCGGACATCAAGCTGCTGCCGGACCTGTTCGGTCTGCAGCTGCTGAATCACTCGGTCGAGCAGATCGGCGGCTTGCCCGTACTCAACCTGCGCTCCAGCCCGCTTGACGGTCCCGCGCACCTCCTCAAGGCGATAATGGACAAGACCCTGGCGTCGCTGATCCTGTTGATGATTTCGCCCCTGATGATCTGCATCGCATTGGGAGTTAAGCTGACCTCCCCGGGGCCCGTCTTTTTCCGACAATTACGCCATGGAATCGGCGGAAAGCCGATCGAAGTGTGGAAGTTCCGCAGCATGCGGGTGCACCAGGAGGCCGAGGGCCATGTGACCCAGGCGCGCAAGGGCGACTCCCGGGTGACCCCGTTCGGCGCCTTCCTGCGCCGCACCAGCCTGGACGAGCTGCCGCAGTTCATCAACGTCCTGCAGGGCTCGATGTCCATCGTCGGCCCGCGGCCGCACGCAATCGCGCACAACGAGCAGTATAAGACCTTGGTAGACCGCTATATGCAACGGCACCGAGTAAAGCCCGGTATTACCGGTTGGGCGCAGGTGAACGGGTTACGCGGTGAAACGGATACCGTGGAGAAGATGGCGCGCAGGGTAGAGTACGACCTTTATTACATGCAGAATTGGTCTGTTTGGTTCGACCTGAGAATCATCGCCATGACCATTTTCAAAGGCTTCACTGGCACAAACGCTTACTAGTCCGCATTGCTCTAAAAGCCCCCCAAGGGAGTTCCTACACGTTACGCCCAGTCGAGCAGCGAGATTTACTCTCACCCTAATATACCGAACGACGTTCGCCGTTTTAGGACGGCGCCTAACAGCATGATTTTCAATAAAATTGCATCCGCCTTGGCGCGACGCGGAGCTGACAAGTCTATCCGCACCATCTCGATTCTCTGGGTTACAACCGGCGCCGGGGCGGCTCTCGCATTCTTGACTCAGGCTTACATGGCGCGGAGCCTTGGACCTAGGGACTTTGGAACAATTATGGGATTAATAACTGGAGCAGGTCTTCTTGTTCCAGTTTGTACGGCGGGAGTCGCGCAGTTCTGGTTACAGGCGTATGGCGAAGAGGGTGTAAGTTCGCGGCGCTGGCTGCCAGCCTCCACATTGCTCCTAGCAATCAGCACGATCCTGACCTTAGCCATAGTTCTCGCATCCGCCCACCTATCAGAGCGGCTAGGGTATCCAAGATCTCTGATCATTGCTTTCGCACTTCATGTATTTGGACTCGCAGCGAATGAACTTGTTGGCAGCCAACATCAAATAGATGGGAAGTATCATCAGCTAGCGCTCATACAATTCACTCCTCACTTGGCACGTCTTGTATTGGTCGCAAGCCTCTCAGCGTTCGCATCGTTAAACCTGGAATGGCTTACAGCGGTGTACGCCCTAGTGGGTATTGGAATGGTCATCGGCGCGCTGGTTAAGCTTTCCTCTCTGTGGCCAGATCGAGACAAAGCTCGTTCGCTCACAGAGGGTGCACGAATCTCCGCAGTGGTTTATCGCGCCTTGCCCTTTGGCCTCGCCGGACTCTTTCACCTAATCTATTTTCAAAGCAGCATTAGCGCCCTCAATTGGTTATCCGATAGCCACTCGGCTGGTCAGTACAGCGCGGCATTCGGAGTTATCGCCGCCGTTTATTTGATCCCTGGCGTCCTATATCAGAAGTTTCTCCTTCCTAAAATACACTTTTGGGGAACGCACGACCGGGTGAAATATAGGGAGGCCTTTAGTGTCGGCTCAAAGGCAATGGCTTTCGTTGGTTGCGCTGTAGGAATGGTCCTCGCCGTCACTGCGCCGTATTTAATGCGCTATATCTTTGGTGAAGAGTATTCAGACGCGGCCCAGCTTCTACGAATCCTTTCTTTAGCCGTCCCATTTATGTTTGTATCCCATAGTGCGGGGGTCATGCTAGTAAGCCCCCGGCTCTCGAGACTGAAGATGGCGATAATGGGGCTTGTAGCGTTAGCGAATATATGCGTTTGCATTACCGTTATCCCTCAACATGGAGCGACAGGAGCGGCTTGGGCCACTCTCGGGAGCAATGCAGCAATTGCCGCCCTGTACTTCATAACTGCCAAGCACTCGCTCTCGAAAAACTAAGCCAGCAAAAGAACGCATAATGTCCCAAATTATCGAAACCATATCAGAAATTAGAGGATTGGGAACTCCGGTTTCCGAGAACGTGAAACTGGCAAATTTCACATACTTGCGCACTGGGGGAAACGCTGCCGCCATTGCCTTTCCTTCGAGCAAGGAGCAGTTCGCAAAGTGTATTGTCGTTGCCAGGAGAAATGATCAGCCGTTTAAGGTGGTCGGTAACACATCCAATCTGCTGTTCCTTGATAATGTTGACTACGGCTTAATTATCTCCACCAGGGAACTAACCCGTGTTGAGGTGGTCGGGAACGAGTTGGCTGCGGAGTCGGGTGCTCAGATCCCCCAAATTGCACGGGCAGCACTTCAGCACTCACTAGGTGGGATGGAGGGGCTGGAGGGAATACCTGGAACGCTCGGCGGCGGAATATTTATGAACGCCGGCGCTTATGGCAGCGAACTTCGGGACCACCTCACTTCCATCGAAGTAGTTGATCTGGAGGGGCAGTTCCGGACAGTTAGCGTGAAGGAGGCCAACCTTGGACATCGCACGTCCCTATTTAGACAGGCTCGCCCAGACAGTTACGTAACCGCAGCACGCTTTACACTTCCCCATGGGAATCAGCGAGAAATTTATCGCCGCATGGAGCTTTACCATGCGAAGCGGCATAGATATCAAGAGTTCATGTATCCGAACTTGGGAAGTATATTCTCCGGAAACATTTACAGAACGATGAGTATGAAGGATCCGATTTTTGGGATGATCAACTCCCTCTACTCAGTTCTTGGCTATCGACTGAAAATATTAGGCCGAGAGTCGCCAATTAACCGAAGTTGGATTAATACAATCGCCCAGAAGCGATTTAAGTTTCCATTCGAGGTCCAGCCTTTCTCAGACAAAACCATCAACTGTCTAGTTAATCGCGGACAGGGCACAGATGAGATGGTCCGATTCATTAATTTCCTCCAAGGCCTCGCAGGCGCGGTGCCTTTGGAGAACGAGATTGTTGACAAATTTTAGAGGCCGATTCTGACGTGAGCACGAATGCGAGTATTGGATTAGTTACCATCCATCATGCGAACAGTTATGGCGGTGTCCTACAAGCCTACGCTACCAAAGAAGTTTTATCTCGCTATGGCAACGCGGTTGTGATTGATTATAAATCCCGCCATATAGCCAACACGCTTAAGCTTGTTCGTTATGATGATGGGCCGCGTAGCCTTCTTCGTGCAGCGAAGGATCTTGCTCGCCTCGCGCCCCGGAAGCGACTGATTGCAAAGTTCAATGAGTTCTGCCGGACTTACCTAGATGTTGGCTCCGAAGAGGCAAAAGAGCAGGTTAGCCGAGGCTTGGATATTGCAGTGTCCGGCAGCGACCAGATATGGAATCCAACGGTAACGGCCGGATTGGATTCGACCTACTTCCTGGCAAAAGTGAGAGCGAAGCGCAAGATTTCTTTCTCGTCAAGCATGGGCTCCTATCGGTACACCAGCAAAGAAGCTGAGCAAGTCCGCGAATTCCTCAGCGATTTCGATTCCTTGGCTGTACGAGAGGGAGATGCCGCTGAATACCTCTCCGGCCTCCTAGGTCGTGACGTTTATCAAACAGATGATCCAACTCTTTTGCTCCGCAGAGACGCCTGGGAGAAAGCTGCTTCGCCGCCGGATCTAAGACGTGGAAGTTATATTCTTGTTTATTCCCTGAAGGAGAGCCCTCTCCTAGTAAAGGCAGTTCAGGCAGCCTCTGATCACCTAAAGCTCCCGGTTATCGCAATTAATCAGAATCCTGTCGCGGGTTACCCATGTGATGTGCATATTAAGGATGCTGGACCGGGCGACTATCTAAGACTATTTCTTGATGCATCCTTTGTAGTCACGAATTCCTTCCATGGAACGGCGTTCTCGTGCAATTTTTCTAAACCTTTCTTAACGGTTAAACCCGAGCATAGTGAGAACCGTGTGCTAGGCCTTCTTCAGCGTTTGGGGCTGAGAGAGAGGATGGCCACGAACCCTGACGGGATCCCTGACATTCTGGCGGCACCAATTTTCTGGCATCATGTTTCCGCGCGACTGGGTGAAATGGGTAAGTGCTCTCTCGATTACCTCGAGCGCGCACTGTCACAACCAAGCGCATGAATATGAGCAAAAGTAGCCTTTCGCATGCTTCCCCGCCTCTCAGCAGATTGGTGCTTATGATCTGCTTCTGGCTCGTAGCGGCGAATGGCTTGGAGTTCCCAGGCCCAGGCTTAACTATTACGCCAGAGCGGGTGATGGCGGCTCCCCTAGGGGCTGCCGCCTTAGTTCTTCTCCTTGTGCATGGCAGAGTTACACTACCTCTTAGAAGCACGATGCTGCTCGGCGCTTGGCTATTCATTGCGTTTGCTGCATCTCTTCTTGGGCCGGTACCCACTTGGTCGGCCAAGATGTACGGGGCTCTGCTTATTGCTTCTATGTATTACCTCATCCCTGTCGCGCTCAGAATGCGCCCTGGGGAACTGATTAATAGTCGCGGCTTTGGATTACTTGCGTTTCTTTTCGGCCCGTTTGCGAGCATCGCATATGCCAGCTACGCCGCAGGAGTGCTTCCGAGTTTTCTATCGACCTGGATTCAGCTTGATTGGAATGGCGGGGTTCGCCTAAAAGCACTTACAACTGAAGCAAATATCTTAGGAGCCTTTCTCCCGATCCTAATTCTTGGAATGCTCGCCCGCGAGCAGAGAAGAGGGGCTGGCTGGTGGGTAGTCGTCCTTGGACTTAATACCTCGATGCTCCTGTGCTATTCCCGGATTCCATGGGTTGCTTACCTGGTCTGTCTTTTTACTTACAGGATAATGATTCACCCGCGCAATTACAGTATCCAGGGATTGTGGAAATACCTCCTTATAGCTATTGCTTCGATCTCTAGTGTCCTGCTTGTATGGCTAGTTGCTCTGGATGCGTTTCAGAGTTCGGAGAACTTGAATCGAGTGAGTTCGATTACTACTAGATTCACCATGTGGACTATGGCAGTTCATGATATTAATTCGTACCCCTTAATTGGCTCGGGAATTTTCAGTTTTAGCGAGATGCACCCTGATGCGCCCTACTTGGTCGGTGCGGAAACTTACCGTGCCGCTTGGATTTCCAATATATTTCTAGCGGTAGCCCACGATACCGGAATAATAGGGCTTGCCGTATTCAGCGTGTTTTTAATGCTGCTGTTCCGGCAGGGCTGGAAGAGCGCACGTTTGCTGGCACGCGAAAATTGTAACGCCCAAGCCAAGATCGCTGCCGCCTGCACCGCAGCTGGAATAGGCCTTCTTCTGGCTGGACAATCCATTCCTAGTCATTCGCTTGGGTTCTTCTGGTTTTCGCTGGCTATGATAGAACAGCTCAGATGCGGCGCAGGATTCCCAGACGCCGGCCGGAGGAATAAGTCATGAAGAATATAAAGAATGTACTGCTTATAAATCAATCCGCTGAACTATATGGCTCTGATAAGGTCCTTTTACATATAGTAAGGGCGCTGCGGGACAGTGGAATCTATCATCCAATTGTGATTCTCCCCACTGAGGGCGAACTGCGCACGTCTCTCTGTGACTTGGGCGTGGAGACCCATGTCGCACCCGTAGGAAAGATAAGCAGGTCGTCGTTCTCTCCCGCCGGGATTTACAAGTTGGCTCAGGAACTGCTTGCTTCTGGCAGCCGCTTCGACGCGGCGATTGCGGGACGAGATATCTATTTGGTTCATAGCAATACACTTTCCGTGCTATCCGGAGGAATATGGAGTAGGCGCCGGGGCGTGATGCACATCTGGCACGTTCACGAGATTATCCGTTCGCCACCTCTTGCACGCCCGATTTACGCATTACTTCTTCGCATCCTCGCGGACAAAGTCATCTTTGTTTCCACAGCCGTCAGAGATTGGCTCGCCGCCGGGAGTGTGGAAATTCGCGAGAAATCCACCCTAGTCTTTAATGGCACATCGGAAATTGATGCTGATTTAACACGAGGATCTTTTCGACGTGAGATCGGATTAACAGAGGAGAATTTGCTGGTCACCCTCGCGGGCCGGATTAATAGCTGGAAAGGACAACGTGTCTTAGTGGACGCCGCAAGGCATCTCCGGAGTATGTGTAACTTAGATAAAATTAAGTTTGTGATCGTGGGTGATACTGTTGGCGGGCAAGAAGACCTGAAAGAACAGCTACAGCACTACATTAGAATATCAGGCCTGGCGGACTACTTCGTGCTTTTACCATTTGTAAAGAATATTGATCGAGTTTGGCTTGATACGGATATAGCAGTTGTCCCGTCGACAGAACCCGAGCCTTTTGGGATGGTAGCGATAGAGGCCATGGCGGCAGGAGTTCCCGTTGTGGCATCCGCCCACGGCGGCCTGCTTGACATCGTCGAACATGGACAATCTGGCTTTCTTTTCAGACCCTCGGACCCAGAAGATCTTGCTGATTATTTGAAGCTTTTGATTGAAGACCGCGACTTGCGCTATCGCCTAGGATTGTCAGGAAGGGAGCGCCAATCACGCCTATTCTCCCTAGGGTCTCAAGCCGAGGCCCTGATGAATTGCTACATGGAGTAGTTTGTTGAAAAGGTTGAGAATTTTGGGAATTCGAGGCGTTCCGGCAGCCCACGGTGGCTTTGAGACGTTTGCCGAGCACCTAGCACCATACCTAAATAGTAACGGGTGGGAGGTAACTGCTTACTGCCAGGAGGAAGGCAGGGGCGCCCCGTGGTCGGACACTTGGAAAGGAATCAATCGAATTCATATCCCTGTGACACAGAGAGGCCCTTTCGGAACTGTGATATTCGATTGGAAATCCGTCGTCCACGCCGCGCATTCCAAAGATTTATGCCTGACGCTCGGTTACAACACAGCGGTCTTCGGTGCACTTCTGAAGTTGCGCGGGATCACCAACGTGATCAACATGGACGGAATTGAATGGTCGCGGGCGAAATGGGGCCCTATCGCCAAGACTTGGTTTTGGATGAACGATTGGCTAGGCTGCTGGCTTGGCGACCATCTGGTCGCCGATCATCCGGAGATTAAGCGGCACCTTAGCACCCGCGCTTCTCCGAGCAGGATCACGACGATCGCGTACGGCGCGGAGCACGTGGAATCCGCGAGTATTGATGCGCTTGCGAAGTGGGGTTTGATGCCCAAGAGGTATTTGACACTGGTGGCGCGTGCTGAGCCTGAGAACTCGGTGTTGGAAGTGGTAGAAGGGTTCTCGCGCAAGCCACGTGGCATGAAGCTGGTGGTGCTCGGAAAGTACGATCCTAACCACGCATACCAGCGCCGGGTGCTGGATGCTGGCGGCCCCGAGGTCGTCTTTGCTGGGGCAATCTACGATAAGGCAATTGTCCAGGCCTTGCGTTTCCACAGCGCGGCGTATGTCCACGGACATCAGGTCGGCGGCACGAATCCGTCGCTGGTGGAAGCGCTGGGCGCCGGCAATGCCGTGATCGCTCACGACAATCGCTTCAACCGGTGGGTGGCCGGTGAATCGGCACATTACTTCAAGGATGCGGATGGCTTTTCCGAAGTCTTGGATGCTTTGCTGAATGATCAAGAAGCTCTGGAGCGGATGAGCGATGGCAGCAAGGCCCGCTTCGCGCAGGAGTTTACTTGGGAGCGCATCCTCGGCCAGTACGAGAGCCTTCTGACCCGCTTCTTGGGAAACCCCTCCCTCTGATATCTAATAGGTTAATTATGTCGACTTGGCTCGTGACCGGCGGCGCCGGTTTCATCGGCGGCAATTTCGTGCTGGAGGCCGTGGCGCGCGGCATCAAGGTGGTCAACCTCGATGCGCTGACCTACGCCGGCAACCTCGACACTCTGGCCTCGCTGGAGGGCAACCCGGACCACGTGTTCGTCCACGGCGACATCGGGGATCGGGCGCTGGTCTCGCAGCTGCTCGCCGAGCATCGCCCCGACGCGGTGCTGAACTTCGCCGCCGAGAGCCATGTCGACCGCTCCATCGACGGCCCTGCCGCCTTCGTCCAGACCAACGTGGTCGGCACCCTGGGCCTGCTCGAGGCGGTGCGCGACTACTGGAAGGGACTGGAAGGCGGGGCGAAGCAGGACTTCCGTTTCCTGCACGTGTCCACCGACGAGGTCTACGGCACCCTGGGCGAGACCGGCTATTTCACCGAGACCACCCCGTACGCGCCCAACTCGCCGTACTCGGCGTCCAAGGCCGCCTCGGACCACCTGGTGCGTGCGTTCCACCACACCTACGGGCTGCCGGTGCTGACCACCAACTGCTCCAACAACTACGGTCCGTACCACTTCCCCGAAAAGCTCATTCCGCTGGTGATCGCCAAGGCCCTGGCCGGCGAGCCGCTGCCGGTGTACGGCGATGGCAGACAGGTGCGCGACTGGCTGTTTGTCTCCGACCACTGCGAGGCGATCCGCACGGTGCTGGCGAAGGGCCGGGTGGGCGAGACCTACAACGTCGGCGGCAATGCCGAGAAGCAGAACATCGAGGTGGTGCGCACGATCTGCCGCCTGCTCGACCAGCGCATTCCGCGCGAGGACGGCCAGCCGCGCGAGCAGCTGATCACCCACGTCACCGACCGTCCCGGCCACGACCGGCGCTATGCGATCGACGCGTCCAAGCTGAAGGACGAACTGGGCTGGGAGCCGAAGTACAGTTTCGAGCAGGGCATCGCCGCCACCGTGGACTGGTACCTGGAGCACCAGGACTGGGTGAACCGCGTGCTGGACGGCAGCTACCGGCTCGAGCGCATCGGCACCGCCGCTTAAGCGCGAGTCCCTCGCAAGAGCCCGCACATCCATGTGCGGACTTCCCAAGGAAAACCACGATGGCACGCAAAGGCATCATCCTCGCCGGCGGTTCCGGCACCCGGCTGTATCCGATCACCAAGGGCGTCAGCAAGCAGCTGCTGCCGGTGTACGACAAGCCGATGATCTACTACCCGCTCAGCGTGCTGATGCTGGCTGGCATCCGCGAAGTGCTGATCATCAACACCCCGCACGAGCAGGCGCTGTTCCAGAACCTGCTCGGTGACGGTTCGCAGTGGGGCATGGACATCCAGTACGCGGTGCAGCCCAGCCCGGACGGCCTGGCCCAGGCCTACCTGATCGGCCGCGACTTCGTCGCCGGCCAGCCCAGCTGCCTGGTACTGGGCGACAACATCTTCCACGGCCACGGCCTGACCGACACCCTTGCCCGCGCCAGCGCGCGCACCGAAGGCGCGACCGTGTTCGGCTACTGGGTCAACGATCCGGAGCGCTACGGCGTGGCCGAGTTCGATGCCAGCGGCAAGGTGATCGGCATCGAGGAGAAGCCGGCGCAGCCGCGCTCCAACTACGCGGTGACCGGCCTGTACTTCTACGACGGCAAGGCGCCGGACTACGCGGCCGAGCTCAAGCCCTCGCCGCGCGGCGAGCTGGAGATCACCGATCTCAACAAGCGTTACCTGGACGAGGGCAGCCTCTACCTGGAGCAGCTGGGCCGTGGCTATGCGTGGCTGGATACCGGCACCCACCAGTCCCTGCACGAGGCCTCCAACTTCATCCAGACCATCCAGGACCGCCAGGGCCTGCAGGTGTGCTGCCCGGAGGAGATCGCCTACGGCAATGGCTGGATCGATGCGGGCCAGCTGGAGGAACTGGCCGCGCCGCTGTCCAAGAACGGCTACGGCCAGTACCTGCTGGCCCTGCTGAAGCGGGGGGTGGTGCGGTGAAGCTGATCCAGACCGCCCTGCCGGGCTGCGTGGTGATCGAGCCTGCGGTGTTCGGCGACGAGCGCGGCGTGTTCTTCGAGACCTGGAACGCCGAGCGCTTCGGCCAGCACGGGCTGCCGACGAAGTTCGTGCAGAGCAACGTTTCCACTTCGGTGAAGGGCGTGCTGCGCGGCCTGCATTACCAGTGGCCGCGGCCGCAGGGCAAGCTGGTCACGGTGCTGGAAGGCGAGGTCTACGACGTGGCGGTGGATATCCGCCGCGGCTCGCCGACCTTCGGCCGCTGGGAGGCGGTGGTGCTCAGCGCCGACAACCGCCGCCAGTTCTGGATCCCGGAGGGCTTCGCCCACGGCTTTGCGGTGCTCTCCGAACGCGCCGTCTTCAGCTACCTGTGCACCGACGTTTACGTCAAGGACGCCGACGCCGGCGTGCGCTGGAACGATGGCGCCATCGGCGTGGACTGGCCCATCGCCGAGCCGGTGCTGTCGGCCAAGGACAGCAGCGCTCCGTTCCTGGCTGACATTCCCGAAGAACGCCTGCCGGTCTACACGCCATGAGCCGGCTGCTGGTGATCGGCGGCAACGGCCAGGTCGGCCGTGAGCTGCGCCGCAGCCTGGCCGCACTGGGCGAGGTGGTAGCCACGACCCGCGACGGGCGCCTGCACGATGGCAGCAGCGGCATCGCCGTGGACGTCGGCGACCTGGAGTGCCTGGCCCAGGTGGTGCGCGACGTCGCCCCGGACGCGGTCATCAACGCCGCCGCCTACAC
>JAEWAG010000059.1 GCA_023391775.1 Pseudomonadota bacterium
TTGAATACCGCGAAGGCGAAAGGCTGACGTTCATGACTATCTTTGTAATAGCATTCGTTAAAGCCATTCAGGATTATCCGATGATCAATATATCGGTGGATAGCGATAAAATTATTAAAAAGAAAAATATCAATATCGGATTGGCTACGGCACTTCCGGACGGCAACCTGATTGTTCCGGTCATCAAAAATGCCGACCAACTTTCACTTTCCGGATTGGCAAAAGCCATTAATGACCTTGCCGACCGCGCAAGAAATAAAAAACTGAAACCGGAAGATACCCAGGGTGCGACTTACACTATTTCCAACGTTGGAAGTTTCGGAAACCTGATGGGAACACCGATTATTCCGCAGCCTCAGGTTGCCATTATGGCCATCGGAGCCATCGTAAAAAAACCGGCAGTTCTGGAAACTCCGGACGGCGATATGATTGCCATCCGCCAGTTGATGTTCATGTCGCATTCTTACGATCACCGTGTTGTAGACGGTTCTTTAGGCGGAATGTTTCTGAAGCACGTTCACGATTATCTTGAAAACTGGGATCTGAATACAGAGATCTAAAAATAAGTGATCAACATTACTACAACCTTCGGATTTTTCCGGAGGTTTTTTTGTAACTGTATTCAGGGGGTTATTCAATCTTCCACAATTCAATAAAAAAATAAAAATATTGGTAAAATTGTAAGCCATAAGAGTTCCAAACAAATCATTACATTTGGAGTTGACTAACAGTTCCTGTCCATTGCTTTATGAAAACAGAATTATTTTTTCTATTTTTATTACAGTCATTACTCTGCTTTTCGCAAGAAAGAAGGATTGATGGAATATTTGAAAACAGTTCGAAGAATATTGTTATTTTATTGAACCGGCAATTGACCAAAGACACTCTCAGCAGCGATATTCAACATTATTCGAAATTTGAAATTAAAGTTAATGATAAAAAGTATCTCACCATCAGTTTAATTCATGATATTGATTCCACAAAGATTGAAAGAACCTATAAATACACCGTAGAAAACAATTCATATTTATTAAAAAACAAAAACACCAAGCCACTCTTAATTCCTTATCTTTTCGGATCATTAGACACAAAAAAACTCTATCTGTCCATAGATGCAGATAATAATCTTATTATTAATACTGTTGAAAGCCGAAGTGGTGCAGTTTTACTGATTGGGTTTCTGGACTGGAAAACTACTCAAAAAAAATATGTTTATAACCGAATTCAATAGGAGCTTGGTTCAAGAACGATGATACCCGCTGCGCAAAATCTCCGGACTTTGAACCAATCCATCTGACTCTCACGCATATAAAAAACCCGCTGCGCAAAGTCTGACTTCGTCGAATCTTCGATTTCCTGACTTTGAGCCAATCCATCTGATTCTCACACATATAAAAAATCATTATCTTTGATAAAATTCAACCCATGAAAGCCGGTTATTTGCTGATTGCTGGTTAATCGGTTAATTGTTTAAGGGTTTAATCGTTTAAGGGTTAGTTGTTTATAAAAAGTGAATTTGCGAATTTGCGAATTTGCTGATTGTTAATCGTCTTGAAAAAGTAAATGTTTTTCCTCCGGTACAAAAGATGTTGAAATATTCCCCTCCTCCGGAGGGGTGGCGTCCGACGAAGGAGGATGACGGGGTGGTTTTTTGCAGGTGAATTAAGTTTATGAGGCCTTTAGGGTGGGGGTAAATTGGGGCTGGGATTTTTTATTTTACTTCTAACTTTTTGCCTTGACGCAAAAAGTTACAAAAAAAGTCAAGACTGGACCTTTTTGCTAAAAAAAGCAAAATTTATTAATAGAAAACTTACAAACTTGCGCGATAAAATGCTTGTTGCTTCATGTGAAATTTTGTGTCGCGCTTCAAACACTGTAAGTTTTTCTGCAGTCCGTAAAAGTAAGCGTAATTAAGGAATAAATTTCACTTTTTTCTTTACGCAAAAAGCTCCTAGGTCGTGGCCTTCTTAGAAGCTTAGGTTATAATTAAGTTGGTGGAAATAACGGAGCGC
Organism: Pseudomonadota bacterium; assembly: GCA_023391775.1. GTDB lineage: Bacteria > Pseudomonadota > Gammaproteobacteria > Xanthomonadales > Xanthomonadaceae > Pseudoxanthomonas. The sequence continues at coordinate 2,013 of JAEWAG010000059.1, forward strand.
TGGCTGAGGCTCTCGAAGCCACAGAAGGCAGAAGGCAGACTGCTGATTGCTGATTGCTGATTGCTGGTTAATCGGTTAATTGATTAATCGGTTAATTGTTTAGAAAGAATGAATTTGCTGATGGCTGATTTGCTGAATGCTGGGGATGCTTACAGCCTGGCGAAGACTGTGGATAATTTTATTATCCTGCATGACGGGTTGGTTCCTCGGTGTCGCCAAAGTTTTCTTATTTTTATCCTAAAAAACCATGGAAATAATAACCCATATCCGAGATATTCCCATTCTGAAACCAACGGCACCCCATTTACCTTATAACAAAAATCTTAAAACTTTACTTTCAGGTAAACGAAAAGCCGGAATTCTCTGTGAAGTGCTCTTTTGGCAGCAAGTCCATAAGAAAAAAATTTACAAGATTGATTTCGACCGGCAAAGAATCATCGGAAATTATATTGTGGATTTCTATGTCAAAAATTTAGGGTTGGTGGTTGAAATTGATGGATGGACTCACGAGGATAAAGTTGAGTACGATCGGCAGCGACAAAGGGAGTTGAAAAGTCTCGGCCTCAAGGTTTTCACCAATTATGACGTATTGCATCATCTGGCCATTGTTATGAAGGAACTGGAGGAATTCTCTTGTCTGATATTTATGAAATCTGGGAGTTTGCCTGCAGCATCAGCACTACGGAGTATGAACCAGAGGAATTTGCCGAACAGAATATCCGGGAAATGTTTATGGAGCTGAAAAGGGAATTGAGGGAAATGAAGGGAGGAGAGAAAGGGTGATACAGCGGATTTCTGCTTAATCGGTTACTGTACATTTCGGGTTCCATGTAAAAGATAAATATCATTTATGTTAAAGAAAAGTATTATTTATTGCATATTTTATATTTGGTAATTCCTACATTTGAATAAACTTATCCCATGAAAATCGTATTTCTCTTTCTGATTATGCTCCTCACGGGTGTTTCCTGCACTCCGATTGACCAACTTTACAATAATTTTGGTGAATATTCTGAATCAAAACGTTATAGTGATGAGCACCTCCCCTATCGGCTCTACTATGACCGCCATGGACATCTGTATCCCGATGCGGCTCCGGCTGATAACGCCTTCCGAAATGCTCATGGACTTCTTGAGAATTATTTTAAAGAAAATCCATCTGAACTGGTAAGAGCTTTCGAGGCAGAAAGAGTAGAAACGCCAACAAATACCGATTCTGAACACCAGTTCCGTTATCTGCAGAACCATCTTCTACAAAAACATCTGCAACAGATTACCAATAAAGGAAATGACAAAAAAGTAGTTTTTCTGATTCACGGATATAATAATACCGGTGAATCCGCCTCTCTTGCGCTGGAGAAATTCAGAGTGTCCACGGTCCGTCAATTTCCGGAAGAAAAATTTCTGTTTGTAGAAATCTACTGGGATGGATTGACCAAGAAAAATAATAAGCTCAACAGTTCGCGAATCTGGGACAATGCGCAGGTAAGTGCATCGTATGCGGGATTAGGGCTGCGCCAACTTCTCGGAGGGTTACCCAAAGGCCATTATTATGTAATGACCCACAGCCACGGTGCTGCGGTCATCACCGAGGCGCTCTTTAACGTCCGCAGATTTCCAAAGAAAAGTTATACCAATGTTGATTACATGAGAGAAATCGTCCAGCTTCAAAATGAATATGACACCCCCACTTCCTTATTTTCTATAGGTATGGTGGTTCCTGCTATTCCCGGGAATAATGTGTTTGACGAATACTACCACCGTACAGAAAACAAAATCCCGGTGACAACATCGCTCAAAAATTTTCGGTTTGTGAACGGCTTTAACCGCTATGACATGGCTACTTCTAAAGTAATCCTTGCCCATTATTTCGGCTCTACTTCTCTCGCCAGCAAGGAAAAGGAGCACCACAAAGTTGAGCAACGTTTCAACACAGCAGACGTTTATTCCAGAGTCGATTTTTCAGAAAAATCCTATCCCAAGCAGCGCAGCCATGCGGTAAAAGATTACGTTGCACACCCTGCTTATCATGATTTTATAAGAGCATTGTTCATCCATCAATGACTGCCATAAAGGATTACAGAAAGTGGCAGCAATTGGCATGTTGTGGCTATCTATGATGCTGATGAGAACTTAAACCTATTTTTAATACTCTTATATTTTTATTGAAATTCATAGAATCTACAGAACTTTGATAATAATAACCTTAAAACAAAAAATATGATAAACATGTTTTTCCTGGTTGCGTTTTGCTAACTGCCAATTTCCAAGCAAAAAATCCAAGGACAACAAAAAAACAAACCACAACGCAACAACAAAAACCAATTGGCTTCAGGACAGTGGGCAACCGTTACTCCTACCTAAGCTGACTCTTTAACCGCAAACACTACTAGAAGACCGTCTTATATTTTTAAGAATTAATTAAAATATCAAATAATACTATGAAAATATTTTATATACTGTTGGTGTTTAGTTGTCAAGTTTTAGGGCAAGACAAAAGCATTTTATTTTACTTGGATGAGGATTTAAAGCCTCTTCTTCAATTTTCGAAGGACAACGATCAGAATTACACTATGGGTTTGGGTTTTGGGTACGCATCGCAAAATCTGAACGGAAGTATGATTTTTAGGGGAATTGAATTTATTGATCATAAAACTTTACCTGCAAGATTTACGAATAGTGATGTTTCATTGCAGGCAAGTTTGACACTTAACGGTACTGCTTTCACACCAAATGACTTGCGGGCTGGTACCATCATAAAAGAAGATCGACCGTATGCTTTCTTGCTATATACTTCCCTGAAAAAACAAGGAACCAATTTTTGAGTTAAAGTTGACGCCTGTCGGAATCAACATAAGTAGCGTCCCACACTATATGTTTTCTCCTTCCATTGGCTTTGTAGCGATTGATGGGGAAAACACTCTTCTTATTCGAACCAACCAAAAAATTTTCACAATAGATGATTTTTACAGCACTATGAGCGCAAAGGCAACAAAAGAATAGTTATAAGCACTGTAAAAAGAAAGTAGGAATTCGCCGATTCCGCTAAAAAAATAGAAAAGCAGAGAGGCAAACGATGGCAGAGCAGAACCTGCCCGGTGAGTATGAGAACCCGTATAAGTTTAATGCTAAGGAATTAGACGTTGAAACAGAGCTGTATTATTACGGAGCACGGTATTATAACCCGAGGTTAAGTGTTTGGTACGGGGTGGATCCGCTGGGGATATGGAATCCTGTAATGGAAACCGAGTTCTATGGAGACGGACAACATAATGGTGGGAGTATACTTTTGGGGAAATCTTAATCCGTATATTTATACTTACCAAAACCCTGTCATTTACATTGATCCAAATGGAAAACAAACATATTTTAATTCAAAAGTTGATGGAAGTGGTGATAGGTATTTTGAATCTGCTGGGTAAGGAAGTAATTCTAAGTTCTCACATTTATCAGTTGTGAACATCTATTATTCTAGAAATCAATATGCAAAAGAATCGATAGTCGCAATGGATGCAGCTGGTCAAACAGTTTCAAAGTATGGAAAACATTATAGACAAGCTCCCAATGATCCAAATTCCGGATGGGCCTACACTAAACAAGTTGCTGAAATTGCTTGGGAAAGTGATGAAGTGAGACCTATATTATTAGCTCCTATAGCTGCCTTTGCTGAAACAACAACTGCTGGTGGAACTATAATATCCAATTTACCTCGTATTAAAAATGTAAAAGAACTAAAATCTTTGATTAATGTCTTATCCAAAAATGATAGAAAACTTGGTTTTGATAATTTGAAAAAATTAGAGAAAATAGTAGAAAAGTATGGTGGGGAAATCCGTTATGATCTAAATCCAGTTAAGGGTAAAAGAGGTCCGCATATTCAGATTGAAAATCTAGGTAAATCAATTGAGTCCAAACACATTCAATTATCTAAAGAAACTGTAAAAAAATTATCTAAATAATGAATGATAATTCTTCTATTAAAATTGAATTTATTAAGTATCTTTTACGATTCTATTCTGTAAATGCAATAAGTAATATAAAAATCTCTGGTAATAAAATCTACGGTAAAGCAATTTGGAGAGACATTCCGAATGATGAAGATTATCAAAATTTTGTTTGGGACTGCATGCTTTCTGAGGAAGAAATCGAAAGCTTAATTGAAATATTGGAATATATCTATAAAAATGATTATTATAAAAATGATAAAATTTTAATTAAAGATGATAAAATTTATCATGCTTTTAAAGAAAAATGGAAACCTGACAAAATAAGAAAGACTATCAATAATATGTATAATGTCGAAATTGAAATGATTGATGAGGAAGGTTGTTTAAATGACGCCTTTTATTTACATCGATAAGTGATGATTATAGCTTTGCGAAATTATCGCAGCAAGGCTAAATCAAGTTTCACACAAGTTCAGATTTGGTACTCACTGGTGATATGGAATCCTGTAATGGAAACCGAATTCTATGGCGATGGGCAACATAATGGAGGCGTGTTTTTCTGGGGAAATCTTAATCCGTATATTTATACCTATCAGAATCCGATTAAGTATATTGATCCCAATGGGAAGCAGGTTGAAGCAATTAAAAAATATTTAGGTAACTTATGGAATGATTGGAGTCCTGTTAATCGAGCAAATCAAAGATTTGCAGGAGAAAGTGAGAGAGATCAAAATAGACGATTATCTGAGTCTACCATGAGAAACCTGAATCAAACAGCAAACGCTATTGCATCAAGAAAAACAGCAAATGATCTATTAAACACGGCACTTAAAAACCCTGACCAAAAATTACTTTATATCAGTGATTTGATGCAAGATGGCGGCGATGCTATGGCAGTGGCTGGCTATGCTTTAACTCTCTCAGTAGTGGGTGCAGAAATAGGAGTTCCTCTTGCGGCACTTGGAAATGCAGTTTCTACTGTAGGTTCTGGGATCGAACTAACAGTGAACGTATCTCAATCAGATTTAAAAGGCGCGTCTTCAAAAGGAGGTTGGTTGCTAGCTGGTGAATT
>JAEWAG010000157.1 GCA_023391775.1 Pseudomonadota bacterium
TCTCGCGCACGTTGTGGTCGGTGATCAGCACGCCGATGCCGCGGTTCTTGAGGTGGGTGACGATGCGCTGGATCTCGCCGACGGAGATCGGGTCGACGCCGGCGAACGGCTCGTCCAGCAGCATCAGCCGCGGACGGGCCGCAAGCGCGCGGGCGATCTCGCAGCGCCGGCGCTCGCCGCCGGACAGGCTGGCGCCGAGCTGGTCGGCGACGTGGCCGATCTGCAGCTCGTCCAGCAGCGAGGACAGCTCCGCCTCCAGCGCGTCGCCATCCTTCAGGTCCTCGCGCAGTTCCAGCACCAGGCGGATGTTGTCGGCCACGGTGAGCTTGCGGAACACGGACGGCTCCTGCGGCAGGTAGCCCACGCCCAGGCGGGCGCGGGTGTACATCGGCTCGGCGGTGATGTCGCGGCCGTCGAGCACGATGCGCCCGGCGTCGGCGGCCACCAGGCCGACGATCATGTAGAAGCAGGTGGTCTTGCCGGCGCCGTTGGGGCCAAGCAGGCCGACCACCTCGCCGGCGTCCAGGGTGAGGCCGAACTCGCGCACCACCTCGCGCTGCTTGTACTTCTTGCGCAGGCCTTCGGCGACGAGCATCAGTTGGACTCCCCGCTCTGCGAACGCGGCTGGATCACGGTGCGCACGCGGCTGCCGTCGCCGCCGCTCTGCATCTGCCCGCTGGACATGTTGTAGACCATGCGCTGGCCGCTGTTGCTGCCGCGCGGCGACTCGACATGGTAGTTGCCGGTCAGGGTCAGCAGTTCCCTGGTGGGTTCGTAGACGATGCGGTCGGCGCGGGCGTTCATGGTGCTGCCGTCGTCCATTTCCTGGCGCATGGTGGCCTGCTTGCCGGTGAGGACGACCTGGTGGATGTCGCCGTTGCGACGCTGCACCTCGGCGCGGGCCGCACGGATCTGCAAGGTGCCCTGGACGATCTCCACCTCGCCGGAGAACACGCAGCTGCCCGAGGTGTCGGCCAGGTTGCAGTCGGAGTTGGCCGATTCCAGCGTCATCGGCTGGTTGCGGTCCGAGCTCTTGGCCAGGACGCTGGGGGACGCCAGGGCGGCCAGCGCCAGCACGGCGAGGACGCAGGCGGTCCGGGGCTTAAGGGCGCGCGGAAGGTTCATAGCGGGTCCTGACCTGGGAAAGGAGGCGGTACTGGCGGGTCTTGAGGTTGGCTTCCATCCCGGTGCCGGTCTGGGTGATGCCGGGTTGGGTGAGCTGCACGGGCCGGGCGGTACGGGCCAGGTCCTGCGAGGGCAGCAGCTCCAGCGAGGCGGTGCGGAAGGTCGTCGGGATGGCGCTGGCCGGATCGCTGTCGCCGGCGACGTTGCCCTCCAGGCGCAGCAGCTCGCCGTCGGGGCTGATCCAGCCGCGCTCGGCGGACAGCTTCCATGGGCCCGGCTCGGCGGGTGCCAGGAACACCGGCCGCACCAGGTCCATGCTCTCGTCGTCGCGGCGCTGCAGCTCGGGCGCCTGCACCCGCAACGATTCGGTGCCGTCCTTGCCGAGCACCATCAGGTCGAAATCGCGCAGCACGTAGTCCGAGCGCTGGCCGCCGCCTTCCGTTGGCGTTTCGGTACCACGCATCTTCCATGCCGACCAGCCGGTGGCGATGGCGGCCACCAGCAGCGCCAGGCCCAGGAGCGTGCGCCAGCTCATGCGCGGCGCCCGTCGCGGGAGCCATGGCCGGCCAGGATCGCCGGTACGTGGCCGTGCGCGGCCAGCAGCACGTCGCAGACCTCGCGCACCGCGCCTTCCCCGGCACGTCCGCGGGTGCGCCAGTGCACCTGTTCGGCGATCCATGGGTGCGCGTTGGCCGGCGCCACCGACAGGCCGGCCACGCGCAGGCAGTCCAGGTCCGGCAGGTCGTCGCCGACGAAGCAGGCCTGGCTGCGGTCAAGTCCGTGGCGTGCGATCAGCGCGTCCATGCACTGGAGCTTGTCGGCCACGCCGATATGCGTTTCCAGGCCCAGGTCCGCGCCGCGCTTCTGCGCCACCAGGCTGTGGCGGGCGGTGATCAGGGCGATGTGGAAGCCGAAGCGGCGCAACTGCACCAGGCCCTGGCCGTCGAGCACGCTGAAGGACTTGGATTCGTTGCCCTCGCTGTCGAAGTACAGCCGCCCGTCGGTCAGCGTGCCATCCACGTCCAGGCACACCAGGCGCACCTGGCGCGCGCGCTCGGCGATTTCCGGGGCGATGGTGGACAGCGGGTCGTACGGCACATGGGTCTCCGGGGGCATCGGGGCGTTAAACCACGCGTGCTCGCAACAGGTCGTGAACATTGAGCGCGCCGACCGGGCAGTTCCGCGCATCGACCACGATCAGGCCGTTGATGCGGTGGCGCTCCATCAGGTGCGCGGCTTCGGTCGCCATCTGGTTCGCGTCTATGGTGCGTGGGTCGCGGGTCATGACCTCGGCGATGCGCGCCTGGCGCACGTCGATGCCGCGGTCCAGTGCGCGGCGCAGGTCGCCGTCGGTGAAGATGCCGGCCAGGCGCCCGTCCGGCGTGGTCACCGCGGTCATGCCCAGGCGCTTGCGGCTCATCTCCACCAGCGCCTCGGCGACGCTGGCGTCGTCACCCACGCGGGGCAGCTCATCGCCGCCGTGCATCACGTCGGTGACGTGCAGCAGCAGGCGGCGGCCGAGGCTGCCGGCCGGGTGCGAGCGGGCGAAATCGTCGGCGGTGAAGCCGCGGGCTTCCAGCAGCGCCACCGCCAGCGCATCGCCCATGGCCAGCGAGGCGGTGGTGGAGGAGGTCGGCGCCAGGTGCAGCGGGCAGGCCTCCTCGGGCACGCCGACGTCCAGGTGGATGTCGGCCTCGCGCGCCAGGGTGGACTGCACGCGGCCGGTCATCGCGATCACCCGGTTGCCCTGCCGGCGCAGCGCCGGCAGCAGCATCAGGATCTCGTCCGATTCGCCGGAATAGGACAGGGCCAGCACGATGTCGGTGTCGGTGATCATGCCCAGGTCGCCGTGCCCGGCCTCGCCTGGATGCACGAAGAAGGAGGGCGTGCCGGTGGAGGCCAGGGTCGCGGCGATCTTGCGGGCCACGTGCCCGGACTTGCCCATGCCGGTGCAGACCAGGCGCCCGCTGGAGCCCAGCACGAGCGCGCAGGCCCTGGCGAAATCCTCGCCGATGCGCGCGCCGACGGCCTCCAGCGCCCGTGCCTCGACCTGCAGCACGCGGCGCCCGGAGGCGGCCAGCTGCGCAGGATCGGTGGATGTCTCGGCGGCTGCGCTCATGTGACGGCCCGGGGCTGGCCGGGATTCGCTAGACTAGGGTGCTTCATTCTAGGCCAAGCGCTCCATGGACGCCGACACCATCGCCCGCATGATCCAAGACGGCCTGCCAGGGGCTGAAGCCCGGGTGCAGGGCGAGGACGGCGTGCATTTCGAGGCGACCGTCGTGTGCGAGGCCTTCCGCGGCAAGCTGCCACTGGCGCGCCACCGGATGGTCTACGCAACGCTGGGTGACCTGATGGGCGGGGCGATCCATGCCCTGTCGCTGAAGACCATCACCCCCGACGAGGCCGGCTGAGCCTGCGCGCGGCACCGCCGCTCCTCCCGTATCCCCCTACAAACCGGCCTTCCATGCAGAAGATCGTAGTCAGCGGCGGCGTGCCGCTCCACGGCGAAGTCGCCATCTCCGGCGCCAAGAACGCCGTCCTGCCCATCCTGTGCGCGACCCTGCTGGCCGATGAGCCGGTGGAGATCACCAATGTCCCGCACCTGCATGACGTGATGACCACGCTCAAGCTGCTGGGCGAGCTGGGAGCCACGGTCAGCTACGAGCCGGGGCAGCTGGCGCGCGGGCTGGTGGTCGACCCATGCACGGTGCGCAACCATGTCGCCCCTTACGACCTGGTCAAGACCATGCGCGCCTCGATCCTGGTGCTGGGCCCGCTGCTGGCCCGGCACGGCGCGGCCGAAGTGGCCCTGCCCGGCGGCTGCGCGATCGGTTCGCGCCCGGTGGACCAGCACATCCGCGGCCTGCAGGCGCTGGGCGCCGAGATCAGCGTGGAAAACGGCTACATCAAGGCCCGCGCCGGGCGCCTGAAGGGCGCGCGGTTCGTGTTCGACATGATCACCGTGACCGGCACCGAGAACGTGATGGCGGCCGCGACCCTGGCCGAAGGCACGACCGTGCTGGAGAACGCGGCGATGGAGCCGGAGGTCGTGGACCTCGCCGACTGCCTCAATGCGTTGGGTGCGCGGATCGAGGGGGCGGGCACCGCGCGCATCACCATCCATGGCGTGGAGCGCCTGTCCGGTGGCCGCCACGCCGTGCTGCCGGACCGGATCGAGACCGGCACCTTCCTGGTGGCCGCGGCCATGACCGGCGGCCGCGTCACCGCGCGCAACGCGCGCCCGGACACCCTGGAAGCGGTGCTGGACAAGCTCGAGGAAGCCGGCGCCACGGTCACCACCACCGCCGACAGCATCACCGTGGACATGGAAGGCCGGCGCCCGCGCGCCGTGGGCCTGACCACCGCGCCCTATCCCGCCTTCCCGACCGACATGCAGGCCCAGTTCATGGCGCTCAACTGCGTGGCCGAAGGGGTCGGGGTGATCAGCGAGACGATCTTCGAAAACCGCTTCATGCACGTCAACGAGCTGCTGCGCCTGGGCGCGGACATCCACATCGACGGGCATACCGCGGTGGTGCGCGGAGTCGAGCGCCTGAGCGGCGCACCGGTGATGGCCACCGACCTGCGCGCCTCGGCCTCGCTGATCCTGGCCGGCCTGGTGGCCGAGGGTGAAACCACCATCGACCGCATCTACCACCTGGACCGCGGCTACGAGAACATCGAGGCCAAGCTCGGTGCACTGGGTGCGCGGATCCGTCGCATCGACGGCAGGGAGGCCGGCTGATGCTGCTGCGCGGCCGCCTGACCACGCGTCGCAAGGTCCTGCTCGGGCTGCTGGCGGTGATGCTGCTGCTGGTCGGCCTGGCCGGCTGGCTGGGCATGGCGGCCACCCGCGGCATCGAAACCCGCGACATGGACTGGAACGCCGACGGCACGGTGGGCCGTGCCGAGATCCTGCAGTCGCTCTACGCTGTCACCGCGCATCGCCAGGCCGAGGGCAACCGCGAGTGCACCACCTTCCGCTGGTTCCGCAGCGGCGAGGTGATCCGGGTCGACTGCCAGACCGTGTTCCGCGGGGCAGACTGAGGCGCCGCGCAGGGCGCAGCGCCCGGTTTTGCTCAGCGCAGCGCCTTGAGGCTCAGGTCGATGGTGTCCTGGCCATTCTCGCGCTGCAGGATGCGCGCAGGCACCGGCATTTCCGGCACGATCCAGGCGATGGTCTCGCGCTTGTCATCGCGGCGCACGACCTTCGTGGCCTGGTGGGTCTTGCCGGCCACGGTGACCGGCTCCTTGCCGCCGACCTCGTAACGCATCGGCTTGACCCGGCCCTCGTCGACCATGCGGTACGCCAGCGGCTTGCCGGCGGCCAGGTCGCGGGCCACGGCGAGATTGATGAGCAGCGCATCCATGTCCCCGGCCTGCAGCTTCACCGGGCCGCGCCGCTCCGGCTTCACGTCGCCGCTCCAGGTGGCCTGCGAGGCCTTCCAGTCATAGCGCGCGTCGACCGACTTGCGCTTGATCAGCGCGACCGAACTGTCGCTGCTGCTCAGCGGACGCAACTGGCCGTCGCGCTCGTCGAACACGGTGCTCTGGCTGAGGTCGGCGACCTGGTTGCGGATGCGCAGGCTGTACTTCCAGCGGTCGCTGCCTTCGCGGGCCAGGGTCATGGTGCCGTTGGCCTGCATGCCCATGTAGCTGGCGGTGTAGTCGGCGGTGAACGGCTCCAGGGCCAGGGCAGGGGTGGCGGTGGCCAGCAGGCCCAGCAGCAGGGGCAGGCGGGTCAGGATGCGGAATCGGGTCATGCTCAGGCTCCTCGGTACTCGATCAGGCGCAGGTCGATCTCGTCCTCGCCGTCCTCGCGTTGCAGGATGCGGATCGGGGTGGGCACGCCGTCGGCGACCCACAGCAGGGTCTGGTCGCCGTCGTCGTCGCTGCGGGCCACCCGCAGTGCCGCATAGCTCATGTCGCCGACCGCCATCGCCTCGGGCGCGGTGTCGACGTGGTACACGTGGTCGCGCACGCGGCCGCCGTCGACGAAACGGTAGGCCAGCGTCGCGCCCGGACGCGCATCGCGCATCACTGCCAGGTTGATCAGCAGCGCGCTCATGTCGCCGGGACGCAGCGCCACCGGCTCGCGCCGGGTCTTCTTGATGTCGCCCTGCCAGCGCGCCTGCATGCGCTCCCAGTCGTACTGGCCGCTGACCTCCTTGCCGAACACGAGGGCGCGGCGCTCGGTGTCCTGGCTCAGGGGGCGGTAGTGGCCGCCGTGCTCGTCGAACACGGTGCTCTGGTGGATGTTGAGGCGGGCCAGGCTGGCGACGCCGCGCTCGGCGCGCAGGTCCAGGTCGATGCGCCAGCGGGGTGGCGTCTCGCGCACCAGCAGCATGGTCGCGCTACCGGCGGGACGGCCGCGGTAATACGCCTCGTAGGTGGCCAGGAACGGCTCCAGCTGGCGCGTTGGCGCGGCTCCGGCCGGCCGCTCCGGCGCCGTGTCCGCGACCGGATCCTGCGCACGCAGCTGCGTCGCCGGAACGGCGCACAGGGTCAGCAGGAGGGCGAGGACGGTCGGACGCATGCGGTTCGGGCAGGGAGAGGGGAAGCTTGCCCGCGCGCCGGTGTCAGGCGCGTGATGCCGGGTGCAGCTTGCCAGCGGAATCTAGTTGCAGCGGACTAAACAGGCACTGACCATCCACCTGCACCTGGCCTGCGTGTTCAGCCAGGCGTCCGGCGACGGCCAGGGCCAGGACCGCGTTGACCAGCCGGTGCTCCTGCGGCAGGAGCCGCGCGGCCAGCGTTTCGGGGGTGTCGCCGGCAAGCACCGGGATCCGCACCTGCGCGATCACCGCGCCGGCATCGAGCTCGGGAACCACGAAGTGCACGCTGGCACCATGCTCGGCATCACCGGCCTCCAGTGCCCGCGCGTGGGTGTGCAGGCCTTTGTACATGGGCAGCAGCGAGGGATGCACGTTCAGCAGCCGGCCCTCGAAGCGGCGCACGAAGGCGTCGCCGAGGATGCGCATGTAGCCGGCGCAGAAGATCCAGTCCGGGGCGCAGGCGGCGACCGCATCGCCCAGGTCGGCGTCGAAGGCGGCGCGGTCGGGATAGGCGCGGGCCTTGCGGCTCCAGCGCAGCTCCGGGGCGACCCGGGCCAGCGCCGCCGCGTCCGGGCGGTCGGAGAACACACCGGCGACCTCGGCATCCAGCTGGCCGCAGGCGATGGCGTCCAGGAC
>JAEWAG010000173.1 GCA_023391775.1 Pseudomonadota bacterium
GGTGACGAAACTGCCCAGCGAGCGGCCACCGAGGATGTAGTCGTCGAACGTGCGCGTGCGGCGCCAGGCGACGAAACCGATGCCGACCATCAACAGCAGGTAGGCGGCGAAGGTGACGAGCAGCGGGGTGCTGGCAGTCATGCGATATCCGGGTTCCCTGTACGTCCGCGTGCGGACAAGGCGAGGCAGCCTACGCGGTGGCGCCGCTGCGGCGCAAACCGGTCCCAGCTGAAACCACGGCCTCAGCCCGAGCCGTGGAGGATGTAGTCACGCAGCGCCACCGCGTTGTTCTGCTCCTCGTCGGCGGCTGCGAACAGCAGGGTGACCGGCCCGCGCACCATGTAACTGCGCAGCCTGGCCAGGCCCTGCGGGTTGGCCGCCAGCTCGGCGAAATAGCGCGCGCGGAAGTCCTCCCAGCGGGCCGGGTCGTGCCCGAACCAGCGGCGCAGCGCGGTGCTGGGCGCGACCCCCCGCAACCAGGCCTCGACCTCCAGCGCTTCCTTGCGCATCCCGCGCGGCCACACGCCGTCGACCAGCAGGCGCAGCCCGTCCTCCGGCGCGGGCGGCTCGTATACACGCTTGACGCGTACCGGGTAGCGGGCGGGCCGGGCCATGGCGGCACTGTGTGCGCGCCGGGATCGGGCCGGCGTGAAGCCCGCGCGTCGCGGGCGGTGAGACCGGCGCGGCTACACTTCACCGCATGAATGAAACCCTCCTGCTGATCCTCATCGCCGGCCTGCTGCTGGCGATCCTGGCCTGCGTGGCCGCCCTGCTGATGCGCCGCCCGGACGCCGCCTTCGAGCGCCTGCGCGCCCAGCTGGAGGAGGCCCTGCGCGCCGAGCAGCGCGACGGCCGCCTGGAGCTGCGCCAGCAGCTGGACGGCCTGGCCACCAGCCAGGGCCAGCGCATCGACGGCTTCGCCCGCCACTTGGCCGATCTGGGCACACGCACCGACACCCGCCTGGACCAGCTGCGCGACAGCCTCACCGAGGATGCGCGCAAGGGCCGGGTCGAGGGCCAGGAGGCCCAGGCCCGCCTGGGCGAGCTGCTGTCCCAGCGCCTGGCCGACGTGCGCGGCCAGCTGGACCTGTTCGGCCGCCAGCAGGACACCCGCATCCAGGCCTTCGGCGAGCAGCTGGCCGCCCTGCGCGCCAGCCTCACCGAGGACGCCCGCGTCACCCGCCAGGAGTCGCTGGAGTCCCAGCAGCGCTTCGCCGAGGGACTGAACCAGCGCCTGCAGGAGCTGACCGCGCGCAACGAGCAGCGCATCGGCGAGATGCGCGCCACCCTCGAGCAGCAGCTGCGCACGCTGCAGGAGGACAACGCCGCCAAGCTGGAGAAGATGCGCGAGACGGTGGACGAGAAGCTGCAGAGCACCCTCACCACGCGCCTGGATTCCTCGTTCAAGCTGGTGTCCGAGCGCCTGGAGCAGGTCCAGCGCGGCCTGGGCGAGATGCAGCAGCTGGCCACCGGCGTGGGCGACCTCAAGCGGGTGCTGACCAACGTCAAGACCCGCGGCGGCTGGGGCGAGGTGCAGCTGGACAACATCCTCGAGCAGACCCTGACCGGCGAGCAGTACGCGCGCAGCGTGCGGGTGCGCCCGGACAGCGCCGAGATGGTCGACTTCGCCGTGCGCCTGCCGGGCCGCGGCCACGACGACGCGCCGCTGTGGCTGCCGATCGACTGCAAGTTCCCGCGCGAGGACTACGAGCGCCTGCTGGAGGCGCAGGACCAGGCGGACGCGGAGGCGGTGCGCGTGGCCGGCGCGCAGCTGGAGAAGGCGATCCGGATCCAGGCCCGGTCGATCTGCGAGAAGTACGTCGTGCCGCCGCACACCACCGATTTCGCGGTGATGTTCCTGCCCACCGAGGGCCTGTACGCCGAGACCCTGCGTCGTCCCGGCCTGGCCGACGCGCTGCAGCGCGAGCACCGCATCGTGGTGGCCGGGCCAACCACCATCACCGCCCTGCTCAACAGCCTGCAGATGGGCTTCCGCACCCTGGCCATCGAGAAGCGCTCCAGCGAGGTGTGGAGCCTGCTGGGTGCGGTCAAGAGCGAGTTCGGCAAGTTCGCCGGCATCCTCGAGCGCGCGGAGAAGCAGATCAGCACCGTTGGCAAGAGCCTGGGCGATGCCAGCCGCAAGACCCGCACCATCGAGCGCCGCCTGCGCGGGGTGGAGTCGCTGGCCGAGGACCAGGCCCAGGCGCTGCTGGGCGACCTGGGCCTGGACGCGATCGAGGCGGAGCTGGAGGGCGAGGACGGGCAGGAGCCCTGAGCCCGGCGGCGCCGCCGCTTCGGAAAAAACGAAGGGCCCGGGGATCACCCGGGCCCTTCTGCATTGCATCCCTGGCCGCGTCGCGCTCAGCCACCCGGCAGCGGCATCGCGTCCACCGGCACCGGGTCCGGCCCCTGCAGGTAGTCCGGCAGGTCGTCGCCCGGCTCGCGGCGGCGGTCGCTTTCGATCTGGAAGTGGCGGCGCTGCAGCCACGCGTCGCGGATCATCGTGTACTCGTCCGGGGCGTTCTCGCGCATGCTCTCGATCGGCAGCAGCGCGGCACGGCGGTCGACCAGCTGGGCGCCCTGCAGGAACACGCGGTAGCGGTCGCGCTCCACCTGGCGGGTCGGCGACAGCGGCGCGTCGCCGGCCAGGCCGAACACGTCGCGCACCGTGCGCGGGCCGAAGAACGGCAGCTCCACGTAGCGCGAGTTGCGCCAGCCCCACATGCCCAGGGTCTGGCCGAAGTCCTCGCTGCGGCGCTTCATCTTCAGGTCGCTGGCCGGGTCGAAGATGCCGCCGATGCCAAGGGTGCTGTTGACCACGAACCGGCCCAGGGTCTGCACCGCATCGCGGGGGCGGCCCTGCAGCACCTGGTTGAGGAAGGTCACCGGCGAGGCCAGGTTGTCGAAGAAGTTGCCCACGCCCAGCCGCACCGGCTCCGGGACCACCGCCACGTAGGCGCGGGCGATCGGACGGGCGATGGCGCGGTCCACCACCACGTTGAACGCGTGGACGCGACGGTTCATCGGCTCCCACGGGTCGTAGGCCGGGCCCTGGCCGGCGGCATCGTCCACCGGGGTGCCGTACAGCGCGGCGAAGTCGTCCTCGGCCTCGGTCGGGGCCAGGCCCGCCTCGTCCATGGTGGCGGTGTCCGCGAC
>JAEWAG010000194.1 GCA_023391775.1 Pseudomonadota bacterium
CGGCAGCACCGCCTCGCCGGCGCCCAGGTCGGCCACCACCACCCGCCAGCCATCGCCATCGGCCACCGGGTAGAGGTTCTCCGGCTTCAGGTCGCGGTGGATGATGCCCAGGTCGTGGATCACCGCCACCGTCTCGCACAGGGCCACACACAGTGCCAGCCGGGTGTCCGCGGCGATCGCGGCCAGGCCGCCACGTGCCTGGGCCCAGTCATGCAGGTTGCCGTCCGGGTAGTAGGGCAGCTCGATGTAGTAGGGCGCCTCCTCCAGGTTCCAGTCCAGCACCGGCGCGACACACTGCTGGCCCGGGGCCGTCTGGCGGATGTACCGGGCCAGGGCGATCTCCCGGCGTAGGCCGCGGACCCCGTTCTCGTCGCGGGGGAGCTTGAGGACCCGCTCCCCGGCGGTGGCCGTGCGGGCGAGGAAGGTGATGCCCGTACTGCCCTCCCCCAGCGGCCGGACGAGCTCCCAGGCCGCCGGCCCGGGCAGGACGTCGCCGACCTGCGGCTGGGTGGCTGCCGGGGCGCCCCCCGGAGCGTCGGTCTGCGGGTCGAACCGGGCCGGGCAGGCCAGCCGGTAGCCGTAGCCGTGGACCGCGCGGATCCCGGCGGCCTCGCCGAGGGCGGCGCGCAGCCGGCTCACGGCCTTCGCCAGCGAGTTCTCGGCCACCACCCGGCCGGGCCAGCCCGCCTCCAGCAGTTCGTCCTTGGTGACCACCTCGCCGGCGTGGTCCAGCAGGTGGCGTAGCACCTGCAGGCTGCTGCGATCCAGCGCGCACGGCTCGCCGGCCACCAGCAGGCGGCCGGCGTTCTCGTGAAGCTCGGCATCGCCGAACCGCCACACGCCCGGCGTGACGGTCCTGCGTTGGGATTGCGGCATCTGTTCCCCCCCGGAACTGGCCTGGACGCGCCAACTCATTGTTCTTGCGGCGGTCCGGCCGAGGACTTTAGCGCCCCTTTCAGAACTTTTCAGGATTTTTCCAAGCCCGGCAAAGACCGGCACGGGCGCGGGCGGCAGGGTTGCCGGCATCGGTGGCTGCGTGCCACCTCACCGCCATGAAGTACCAAGGGGGAAGGGATGAACCACATCTATTCGAAAGTGTGGAACCACACGCTGGGCGCCTTCGTGGTCGCCTCGGAACTGGCCTCGCGGCAGACCCGCACCGGCAGCCGCACCGCCGCGCGCGCGCTGGTGATGTCGGCGCTGGCGGCGGCGATCCTGCCGGCGATGGCGCAGACGGTGACAGTGGACCAGCGCCAGACCACCGGGGACTTCGAGCGCGGCGTGTACATCGAGGCCTGGGACGACACGACGCCGGTGGTGGTGGTCGCCGGGCGCATCGACACGGCCGGGCGCTGGGCCGATGGCATCCTGGTCAGGACCGGGGGCGACATCCGCATCGACAGCGACCAGGTGAGCATCTCCGGCGCCGGCGCCCAGGGCGTGGTCGGCCTGTCCTACGACGGTGACATCGAGATCCACTCCGGCAGCGTCGATTCGCGGTTCGCCGATCCGCTGCCGGAGGACGTGGACCAGCACAGCGCGCTGACCGCCGTGTATGGCGGCGGCGTGTTCGCGTCCTCCGCCCTCGGCAACGTGTCGGTCCACAGCGGCGTGGTCAGCACCCGGGGCACCAGTGCCTACGGCGTCGGCGCGCAGACCGGCTGGGGCGTGGCCGGCGCCGCCGGCAACGCATTCCTGTCCAGCGACCAGGTGCAGACCGCCGGCGACTACGCGATCGGCCTGTACGGGCAGACCAGTGGCACCGGTACGGTCACGGTGCACAACGGCCAGGTCCGCACCGCCGGCCTGAATTCGCACGCCATCTACGCGGTGAGCGTCGGCGGGGCCGTGGAGGTCGACAGCGCCAGCGTGGTCACGACCGGCGACAACGCCCACGGCATCCTCGCCCGCGGCGGCCAGGGTGTCACCGTCCGGTCGGTCGACGTGCTCACCGAGGGTGGCGTCCACGTCTACGGGGAAGACAGCATCGGCTACACCTACGGCATCAGTGCCGAGGGCGGCGCCGGCGCGGTGCTGGTCGACAGCGGGCGGGTGGAGACACGCGGTGAACATTCGATCGCCATCCGCGTGCGTGGTGGCAGTTCCGCCACGATCGACAGTGACGAGGTGGTGACCAGGGGCGACTTCGCCGACGGCATCTCGGTCGAAGGCATCGCCGAGGACGGCGTCATCAGCATCCGCAGCGGCAGTGTCACCACCGCCGGCCGCTTTGCCGACGGCATCCGGGTCACCAACGGCAACGCGGACATCCACATCGACAGCGGTACGGTGCAGGTTGCCGGCGCCGGCGCCAACGGCATCGTCGCGCTGTCCGATCGAGGTGACATCCGGATCGAATCCGACGAGGTCACATCCCGCTACAGCGGGCCGCTGCCGGCGGACAACGCCGAACACGGCGACCTGTCCGGCGTGGGCAGCGTCGGCCTCTGGGCCAGCAGCTCCCGTGGCAATGCCGAGGTCGTCAGCGGCAGCGTGACCACCCACGGCGACGGCGGCTATGGCATCGGCGCAGAGACCGGCTGGGGCGCGCCCGATTCGACTGGCACCGTCAGCGTGACCAGCGAGTGGGTCGAAACCCATGGCGCCTCGGCCATCGGAATCTACGCCAATGCGCCGGGCACCGGCCTGGTGACAGTCAGCAGCAGCGGGCTGGATACCTATGGCGACCGCTCGCATGGCATCTGGGTGACCGCCGGCGCCGGCGGCATCCAGGTCGAAGGCGGCGTCACCAGTACCGACGGCTACCGTGCCTTCGGCATCTCTGCCCAGGCCGATGGCGCGGTGCAGGTGGACAGCACCGAGGTGCTCACCGCCGGCGACCTGTCCATGGGCATCCTCGGCTTCAGTGGTGCCTCGACGGTGGACATCGACAGCGGGTACGTCGGCACCACCGGCGTGGAGGCCCACGGCATCGCCGCCTACGGCCACACCGGCACGCGCGTGGTGGCCGGCGAGGTCCAGACCTGGGGGCAGGGCGCCATCGGCATCGACGCCTCGGCTTCCGGCGGGCAGGTCTCCATCCAGGCCGGGCGGGTGACCACGGCCGGCACCAGCGCCCGCGGCGTCGTGGTGGCCGATGCGCAATCGGCGACAGTGGACAGCGACGAGGTGGTCACCGAAGGCGACTTCGCCGACGGAATCTCGGTGGACGGCATCCACGACGGTGGCAGCATCCTGGTCCGCAGCGGCTCGGTCACCACCTCCGGACGCTTCGCCGACGGCATCCGCGTCACCAGCGGCAGCGCGGACATCAGCATCGAAAGCGGCAGCGTCTCCATCTCCGGCGCCGGGGCGCAGGGCATCCTGGCCTTGTCCGACCGCGGCGACATCCGCATCGAGTCCGCGACGGTGGACTCGGCTTACGCCGGCGAATATCCGGCCGACAACAACGAGCACTCGGACCTGTCCGGCGTGGCCGGCGCAGGCCTGTGGGCCAGCACCAACTACGGCAGCGTCGAGGTGGTCAGCGGATCGGTCACCACCCGCGGCGAAGGCGCCTACGGAATCGGTGCGGAGACCGGCTGGGACGCCGCCAACCCCACCGGCACCGTCAGCGTCACCAGCGGCTCGGTGGCCACCTCCGGCGACGGCTCCTACGGCATATATGCCAACACCTCGGGCAGCGGAGCAGTGCGGGTGGACAGCGGCACGGTGCAGACCGGGGGCGACTATTCCATCGCCGTGTTCGGCCGCTCGTACGGCACCGGCGCGGTCAGCGTGCTCAGCGTGCTCAGCGACAGCGTCGCCACCGCCGGCTACAACTCGCACGGCATCTACGCGGTCGGCGCGGGCGGCCCGGTGACCATCGAAAGCGGCACGGTGGCCACCAGCGGCGTGTTCGCCTACGGCATCCTGGCGCGCGGCAACGGCGCGACGGTGCGCTCCGGTTCGGTCACCACCACGGGGGAACCGGTGCTCGACGGCGACGTCGTGCGCGCCAGCTACGGCATCCTGGCCGAGGGCGGCGCGGGCGCGGTGTCGATCGACAGCGGCTCGGTGGCCACCTCCGGAAGCCACGCCGGTGCGATCGTGGTGCGCTCCGGCACCGGTGCGACCATCGACAGCGACCAGGTGGCCACCGCCGGCGATTTCGCCGACGGCATCATGGTCCAAGGCATCGCCGACGGCGGCATGGCGCAGGTGCGCAGCGACAGCGTGGCGACCAGCGGCCGCTTCGCCGACGGCATCCGCGTGCTTACCGGGGCTGCCGGCATCAGCATTGAAAGCGGCCAGGTCACAGTGGCCGGCGCGGGCGCCAACGGCATCGTCGCCCTGTCCGAGCGCGGCGATATCGCCATCGCGTCCGGCACGGTGGATTCGCGCTGGGACGGCGCGGTGCCCGAAGACAATGCCGCCCACGGCGACCTGGCAGGCATCGCCGGGGCCGGCATCTGGGCCAGCAGCACCTATGGCGACGTGCAGGTGCGCAGCGACGTGGTCACCACCGCCGGCGCCGGCGCCTATGGCATCGGCGCCGAGACCGGCTGGGGCGACGCCGCCACCACCGGCTCGGTCAGCATCGCCAGCGGCAGCGTCAGCACCCTCGGGGCGTCGGCGCTGGGCATCTTCGCCAGTGCTCCGGGCGGCGGCCAGGTCGCGGTCGACAGCGCCAGCGTGCAGACCGCCGGCGATGCCGCACACGGCATCTGGGTGGCCGGCGGCAGCGGCGGAATCCGCATCGACAGCGACAGCGTCAGCACGGCCGGGTACCGCGCCTTCGGCGTCACCGGCCAGGGAGCGGGCGCGGTGGTGG
>JAEWAG010000245.1 GCA_023391775.1 Pseudomonadota bacterium
GGCCTTGCCGGTCTTGCTGCCGGCCGACTCGATCACGTCAGGGTAGATCGTGCCCTGGGCCAGCCAGCGCGCGTTCTTCAGCTTGTTGGACTCTTCCTCGAAGATCTCGACGAACAGGTTGCCGATGATCTTGCGCTTGGCCTCCGGGTCGGCCACGCCCTCGAGCGCCCTGAAGTAGCGGTCGGCGGCATCGACGCGGACCACCTTGACGCCCAGGTGCTCGGCGAAGGTGGCCATGACCTGGTCGCCTTCCTGCCAGCGCAGCAGGCCGGTGTCGACGAATACGCAGGTCAGCTGGTCGCCGATGGCCTTGTGCAGCAGGGCCGCGACCACCGACGAATCCACGCCGCCGGACAGGCCCAGGATCACCTCGTCGGAGCCGACCTGCTCGCGCACGCGGCGGATCTGGTCCTCGATGATGTGCTCGGCGGTCCACAGCGTGCGGCAGCCGCAGATGTCGGCCACGAAGCGGCGCAGCAGGGCCTGGCCCTGCTTGGTGTGGGTCACTTCCGGGTGGAACTGCACGCCGTACCAGCCGCGGCGGTCGTCGGCGAAGGCGGCGACCGGGATGCGGTCGGTCCTGGCGGTCACGGTGAAGCCCGGCGGGGCCACCGACACGTGGTCGCCATGGCTCATCCACACGTCCAGCCGCGGCGGCGAGCCGGGATGGTCCTTCAGCCCCTCGAACAGGCGGTCGGCGGCCACCAGCGAAACCTCGGCATGGCCGAACTCGCGCTGGTCGGCGGCCTCGGTGGCACCGCCCAGCTGCACGGCCATGGTCTGCATGCCGTAGCAGATGCCCAGCACCGGCAGCCCCGAGTCGAACACTTCCTGCGGTGCCCGCGGCGAGCCTTCGACCGTGGTCGACTCCGGCCCGCCCGACAGGATGATGCCCTTCGGCGCGAACGCCGCGATCTGCGCCGGGTCATGGTCCCAGGCCCAGATCTCGCAGTACACGCCGATCTCGCGGATGCGACGGGCGATCAGCTGGGTGTACTGCGCGCCGAAGTCGAGGATGAGGATCTTGTCGGTATGGATGTCGGTCATGGATCTTCAATTGGCAGTGGAGCGGTAGCGCCGGGATGGCCTGTGGCCCGCCCCTGCCTCAACCGATCTGGTAGTTCGGCGGCTGCTTGGTGATGGTCACGTCGTGCACGTGGCTCTCGCGCTGGCCGGCGCCGGTGATGACCACGAACTTCGGCTTGCTGCGCATGTCCTCGATCGTGCCGCAACCGACATAGCCCATGGTCGCGCGCAGGCCACCGGCGAGCTGGTGGATGATGCTGCTGACCGGGCCGCGGTACGGCACGCGTCCTTCGATGCCTTCCGGCACCAGCTTGTCGGCGTCGGAAGAGTCCTGGAAGTAGCGGTCCTTGGAGCCCTTCTCCATCGCGCCCAGCGAGCCCATGCCGCGGTAGCTCTTGTAGCTGCGACCCTGGAACAGCTCGACCTCGCCCGGGGATTCCTCGGTGCCGGCGAACAGGCCGCCGATCATCACCGTGGAGGCACCGGCGGCGATCGCCTTGCCGATGTCGCCGGAGTAGCGGATGCCGCCGTCGGCGATCAGCGGGATGCGGTCCTGCAGCGCCTCGGCCACCAGGTCGATGGCGGTGATCTGCGGCACGCCCACGCCCGCGACCACGCGGGTGGTGCAGATCGAGCCGGGGCCCACGCCGACCTTGACCGCGTCGGCGCCGGCGTCGTACAGCGCCAGGGCCGCTTCGCCGGTGACGATGTTGCCGCCAACCACCTGCACCTGCGGGAAGTTCTTCTTCACCCAGGCCACGCGGTCCAGCACGCCCTGCGAGTGGCCATGCGCGGTGTCGACGATGATCACGTCCACGCCCGCGGCCACCAGGGCCTCCACGCGCTGCTCGGTATCCCCGCCCACGCCCACCGCGGCACCGGCCATCAGGCGGCTGTGCGCATCCTTGGCCGCGTTGGGGTTGTCGGTCTTCTTCTGGATGTCCTTGACCGTGATCAGCCCGCGCAGGGCGAACTGGTCGTTGACCACCAGCACCTTCTCGATGCGGTTCTTGTGCAGCAGCTGGAAGATCTCTTCGTCGCTGGCGCCTTCCCGCACCGTGACCAGGCGGTCCTTGCGGGTCATGATGTTGCGCACCGGGTCGTCGAGCTTCTTCTCGAAGCGCATGTCGCGGCTGGTGACGATGCCGACCAGCTGGCCGTTGTCGTCGACCACCGGCACGCCGGAGATGTTGCGCGCGCGGGTCAGCTGCAGCACTTCGCCGATGGTCGCGTCCGGACCGACGGTGAACGGGTCCTTGATCACGCCGGCCTCGAACTTCTTGACCTTGGCCACTTCGGCGGCCTGCTGCTCGGCGCTGAGGTTCTTGTGGATGATGCCGATGCCGCCAAGCTGGGCCATGGCGATGGCCAGGCGGGCCTCAGTCACCGTGTCCATGGCTGCCGAGACGATGGGCAGCTTCACCCGCAGGTCGCGGGTCAGGCGCGTTTCCAGGGAAACGTCCTTGGGCAGTACGGTGGAGTGGGCGGGAACGAGCGAGACGTCGTCGTAGGTGAGTGCTTCGGCCTGGATGCGCAGCATCGGCATACCCTGAAGTGGGGAAGCGCGCCATTATACCTGCTAACCCGGGCGCCACGGCGGCACGCTGCGCCAGGCCGGCGGGGCCCCTCAGCCCGGGCGCCGGGCCTCCAGCCGGCCCAGTCCCCGCCAGGTCAGCCACAGCGCGCCAGCCAGGTAAGGCAGGCAGCTGGGAACCCACATCAACAGGCCCGCCAGCTGCTGGTCGGCCAGCGGCTCCAGTCCCACCTCCGGCGCGCGGAAGGCGTACAGCGGATACAGCGGGCGCGGTGAGAACGTCAGCAGCGCGCCGAGGAATCCCATCACCATCATCAGCGACACCGTGGCCACCACCCCCGGGGCCGGGCCGGTGGCCGGCTCGCGGATGCGCCGCCACAGCGCCGTCCAGAACCAGAGACCGGCGAGCAGGAAGCTGGCGTGCATGGCCTCGTGCAGGCGCTGGCTGCCGAGCGCGGCCTGCAGCGCCCCGGGCATATGCCACAGCACCATCACCGCAGCGTGCGCCACCGTGGCCGGGGCCAGGGCCAGGGCCAGGCCCGTGGCCACCGGATTGAGCCTGCGGTGCACGGTCGCGGCCAGCGGTGCAGGCAGCGCGCAGGCCACGGC
>JAEWAG010000290.1 GCA_023391775.1 Pseudomonadota bacterium
TGGCGCGCGGAGTGATGGAGCTGCTGGAGCGGATCAACGCCGAAGGCACCACCATCGTCATGGTCACCCACGACCCGGAGCTGGCTGCGCGCGCGCAACGCAACGTGCACATCGTCGACGGCGTGGCCACCGACCTGTCGGTGGAGCGCGGCCTGGCCCGCCTTGCCCGCGACGAAGCCGCCGCGACCACGCCCGCCGCCTGAGGACAGCGCCATGTTCGCCTACTACTGCAACCTGGCCCTGCGCAGCTTCCGCCGCGACCGGGCGCTGACCGCGCTGATGGTGCTGGCCATCGCCCTGGGCATCGGCGCGTGCATGACCACGCTGACCGTGTTCCACGTGCTGTCCGGCGACCCGATCCCGGGCAAGAGCGACCGCCTGTTCTTCGTCCAGCTGGACCCGGCCGGCTCCACCGGCTACACCCCCGGGGAGGAGCCGTCCGACCAGTTGACCAGGTTCGACGCCGAGGCCCTGCTGGCCGAGAAGCGCGGCAAGCGCCAGGCAATGATGACCGGCGGGGGCGTGGCCATCACCCCGGACCGGTCCGGCACGGCGCCCTTCGTGGCCAGCGCCCGCTACACCAGCGCCGACTTCTTCCCGATGTTCGATACCCCGATGCTGTACGGCAACGGCTGGAGCCAGCGCGAGGACGAGGCCCACGCACGGGTCGCGGTGATTTCGCGCGCGCTCAACGAGCGCGTGTTCGGCGGCGACAACAGCGTGGGCAGGCAACTGCGCATCGACCAGGCGGATTTCACCGTGGTCGGCGTGGTCGACCACTGGCGCCCCACGCCGCGGTTCTACGACATGTACAGCGACCGCTATGGCGCGCTGGAGGAAGTCTTCCTGCCGTTCACCACCTCGCGCGACCTCGACATGGGCCGCAACGGCAGCATGGACTGCTGGGGCGACAGCGGCGGCGACCCGACCTCGCCCAGCGCGCCCTGCACCTGGATCCAGTACTGGGTCGAGCTGGAATCGCCTGGCGAGGCGACGGCCTACCGCGACTACCTGGTGAACTACTCGGACCAGCAGCGCGCGGCCGGCCGCTTCGAGCGCCCGACCAACGTGCGCCTGCGCAACGTGATGGAGTGGCTGGAGTTCAACCGCGTGGTCCCCTCGGACGTGGTGATGCAGCTGTGGCTGGGCTTCGGCTTCCTGCTGGTGTGCCTGGTCAACACCGTCGGCCTGCTGCTGGCCAAGTTCCTGCGCCGCGGCAGCGAGATCGGCGTGCGCCGCGCGCTGGGTGCCTCGCGCCGGGCGATCTTCGCCCAGTGCCTGGTCGAGGCCGGCATGGTCGGCCTGGCCGGCGGCATCCTCGGCCTGGGCCTGTCCCTGCTGGGGCTCTGGGCGGTGCGCCAGCAGCCGGCCAGCTATGCCGAGCTGGCCCACTTGGACCTGGGAATGCTGCTGCTGACCTTCATCCTGGCGGTGGTCTCCAGCGTGCTGGCCGGGCTGCTGCCGGCGTGGCGGGCAATGCAGGTGACGCCGGCCATCCAGCTCAAGAGCCAGTAACCCATAGGCGCGTGCGCCCCGCCCCATCCACGGCCGCGCCGCGCGGCCGATCCCTCCACCGGAGACGCTCCATGGATATCCGCCCCATCCTCTCGACGCTGATGCGCCATCGCACCGCCGCGGCGTTGATCGTCATCGAGATCGCCCTGACCTGCGCCATCATCTGCAACGCCCTGTTCATGATCAGCGACCGCCTCACCCAGGTCCGCGAGGTCAGCGGCCTGGTCGAGGACGAGCTGGTCCGCGTGCAGATCGGCAGCATCGGCGCCGACCCGGACGAGAACGCGCGCACCCGCAGCGACCTGGCCGCGCTGCGCGCCATTCCCGGCGTCAAGGAGGCCACCGTGACCAACCAGGTCCCGTTCGTGCGCTCGTCCTGGAACAACTCCATCAGCCTGGAGCCGGGCCAGGAACGGCCGACCATGACCCCGACCATGTACCTGGCCGAGGAGCGCTTCCTGGAGACCTTCGGCCTGAAGCTGGTGGCCGGGCGCGGGTTCAACCCGGACGAGTTCGTCGAGGCCTCCAGCGTGATGGCCGGGGTCGATGGAAGCCGCGTGCCGGCCGCCCTCATCACCCGCGCCATGGCCCAGCGCCTGTTCCCGGGCGAGGACCCTGTCGGCAAATCGTTCTACAACGGCCCGGACATTCAGGTACGGGTGGTCGGCGTGGTCGAGCACCTGGTCCGGCCCAGCGAAATGGGCGGGCCGGCCGCGCGCGAATACTCCATGATCTTCCCGCTGCGCCCGCACTACAACATGGGCGGCAACTACGTGCTGCGCACCGATCCGGAGCGGCGCCAGGAGGTACTGGAGGCGGCCAAGAAGGTGCTGCTGGCCAACGGCGCCGACCGCATCGTGCGCGAGGAGGAGAGCAAGACCTTCGAGCAGCTGCGCGCCGAGTTCTACCAGGGCCCGCGCTCGATGGCCTGGCTGCTGGGCATCGTATGCCTGGCGCTGCTGCTGATCACCGCGCTGGGCATCGTCGGCCTGGCCAGCTTCTGGGTACAGCAGCGCCGCCGCCAGATCGGCATCCGCCGCGCGCTGGGCGCCACCC
Organism: Pseudomonadota bacterium; assembly: GCA_023391775.1. Classification (GTDB taxonomy): domain Bacteria; phylum Pseudomonadota; class Gammaproteobacteria; order Xanthomonadales; family Xanthomonadaceae; genus Pseudoxanthomonas. The sequence continues at coordinate 2,572 of JAEWAG010000290.1, forward strand.
GCGGCCAGATCGTGCGCTATTTCCAGGTCGAGAACTTCCTGCTGGCCAGCATCGGCATCGGGCTGGGCATGGTGCTGGCCTTCGCCATCAACCAGGCCCTGATGGGCAAGTACGACCTGGCACGGCTGCCGCTGTACTACCTGCCCGCCGGCGCGCTGCTGCTGTGGCTGCTCGGCCAGCTGGCGGTGTATGGGCCTGCGCGGCGGGCCGCCTCGATCCCGCCGGCGACCGCCACCCGCAGCATCTGACCGCCACGGGGCGGCGGCCCGCGCCGCCCCGCTGGTTCCCGCCGGACGTTACGATCCGGCTTTGCCCACGCCCCGGACCCCATGCCCACCATCCTGGTCATCGACGACAACCCCGCCGTAGCCACCGCGCTGGAGGTGCTGTTCTCGCTGCACGACCTGGACACCCTCCACGCGGCCTCGCCTGCCCGGGGCCTGGCTCTGCTGGACGGCGAGCCGGTGGACCTGGTGATCCAGGACATGAACTTCACCGCCGACACCACCTCCGGCGACGAGGGCCGCGAGCTGTTCGCCGCCATCCGCGACCGCCACCCGGACCTGCCGGTGATCCTGCTCACCGCCTGGACCCACCTGGAAAGCGCGGTGGAGCTGATCAAGGCCGGTGCCGCCGACTACGTGGCCAAGCCCTGGCAGGACGCCAAGCTGCTGGCCACGGTCAACAACCTGCTGGAGCTG
>JAEWAG010000040.1 GCA_023391775.1 Pseudomonadota bacterium
GCTGAAGCTGCCGCCTCAGCGCGCGCTGTGGCGGTGCACGGCCTCGACCAGCGCGGCGACGTGCTCGGGGTTCATGTCAGGCGACATGCCGTGGCCGAGGTTGAACACGTGGCCCTCGCGCGAGCCGCCGTTGCCATGCGCATAGCTGTCCAGCACGCGCGCGGCCTCGCGGGCGATCGCGTCCGGGTTGCCGTACAGGGTGGCCGGGTCCAGGTTGCCCTGCAGCGCGACCTTGCCGCCGGTGCGGCGTGCCGCGTCGGCCAGGTCCACCAGCCAGTCCACGCCCACGCCGTCGGTACCGGTGGCGGCCAGGTCTTCCAGGTACGGCGCATTGCCCTTGCCGAACAGGATCAGCGGGGTCCGTGCATCGCCTTCGCCGCGCTCAAGCTCGCGCGCGATGCGCTGCAGGTAGCGCAGCGAGAACTCGCGGTACAGGGTGGGGGAGAGCACGCCGCCCCAGGTGTCGAACACCTGCAGCGCCTGGGCACCGGCGGCGCGCTGCGCGGCCAGGTACTGGATCACCGCGTCGGTGACCACGTCCAGCAGCTTGTGCAGCAGGTCCGGGCGGTTGAAGGCCATCGCCTTGATCCGCGCGTAGTCCTTGCTGCTGCCGCCCTCGACCATGTAGCAGGCCAGGTTCCAGGGGCTGCCGGAGAAACCGATCAGCGGCACCGAGCCCCCCAGCTCGCGGCGGATCACCCGCACCGCGTCCATCACGTAGCCCAGGTCCGACTCCATGTCCGGCACGCCCAGGCGGGCGATATCGGCCTCCTCGCGGACCGGGCGCTCGAACTTCGGGCCTTCGCCTTCGACGAAATACAGGCCCAGGCCCATCGCGTCCGGCACGGTGAGGATGTCCGAGAACAGGATCGCCGCGTCCAGCGGGAAGCGGCGCAGCGGCTGCAGGGTCACCTCGCAGGCGATTTCCGGGTTCTTGGCCATCGCCAGGAAGCTGCCGGCCGCGGCGCGGGTGGCGCGGTATTCCGGCAGGTAGCGGCCGGCCTGGCGCATCAGCCACACGGGGGTGCGGTCCACGGGCTGCCGGCGCAGGGCGCGCAGCAGGCGGTCGTTGGCGAGGATTTCAGACACTTGGGAACCTTTCTCGGGGCGGGAGGGCGCGGCGGTCACGCCCGGCGCGGAGCTTCCGCGCCGCTGACGAACATGACCTGGAAGCCGCGCTTGAGCTGGGCGTCGCGGGCCTTCTCGAATGCGGCCGTCGCCTCGGCCTGGAGCAGGTACTGCTCGCGCCGCAGTTGCGACTTGCCGCCGATCTGGCCGCTCTCGCGCAGCAGCACCCAGCCGCCGAACAGATCCGGCTGCAGGGTCAGCTGCAGGTAGCGGGGGGCTTCGCCCGGAACCGGGCGCTGCTGCAGGAGGATGCGCATGGACGGGGATTGTAGCCGTTGCGGCGGCAGGGGCCGCGCGAAGGCCGCCGGCCGGCTTCAGCCGTCGGCCAGCAGCGCCAGCACCGGCGCCTCGTCCACGTCCGGCACCACCTCGGCGCGACCGATGCCGCGCCACAGCACCAAGCGCAGGCGCCCGGCCAGGTTCTTCTTGTCCAGGCGCATGCGCTCCACCAGCGCCTGCGGCTGCAGGCCGGCGGGGATGCGCGTGGGCAGGCCCAGGTCCTGCAGCAGCCGCTCCAGGCGTGCGGTGTCCTCCGCCGGGGCCATGCCCAGCCGTGCCGACAGGCGCGCGGCCAGGACCATGCCCACCGCCACGGCCTCGCCGTGCACCAGGGCTTCGCTGCCGCTGCCGGAATAGCCCTGTTCGGCCTCGATCGCGTGGCCGAAGGTGTGGCCGAGGTTGAGCAGGGCGCGCTCGCCACGCTCCAGCGGGTCGCGCTCGACGATCGCGGCCTTGTGCTGGCAGCTGCGGGCGATGGCCTCAGCCAGTGCCTGGTCCTCGCCGGCCAGCAGCGGCGCGCGCTGCTGCTCCAGCCAGGCGAAGAAGCCCGCGTCGCCCAGGGCGCCGTACTTGCCCACCTCGGCCAGGCCGGCGCGCAGCTCGCGCGGCGGCAGGGTGCGCAGCACCGCGGTGTCGGCCACCACCGCGCGCGGCGGATGGAAGGCGCCGACCAGGTTCTTGCCCTGCGGGATGTCCACCGCGGTCTTGCCGCCCACCGAGGAATCGACCATCGACAGCAGGGTGGTGGGCAGCTGCACGCAGTCCACGCCGCGCATCCAGCAGGCGGCGGCGAAACCGGCCAGGTCGCCGCCCACGCCGCCGCCCAGGGCGTAGATGGTGGCGTCACGGGTGGCACCCAGCGCGGCCAGGGCGTCGATGGCGCCACCAAACGTGGCCAGGGTCTTGTGCGCCTCGCCGGCGGGGATCACGTGGGTGGCCAGCTTCAGCTCCGGGCGCGCCGCGCGCAGCGCCGCTTCCAGCGAGGCGGCGTACAGCGGGGCGACCTGGCTGTCGGTGACCAGCAGCGCATGGCGCCCGCGCGCATGCGCGGCCAGGGCGGGGCCATCGCCGAGCAGGCCCGGGCCGATGCTGATGGTGTACGGATGGCTGCCGCCGACCTGGACCTGGTGGTGCGCGCCGCTCATGCCGCCGCTCCGGCGATGGTCCACCCCTCGGCCAGCTGCAGTGCCAGGCGTGCGGACGCCTCGGCGGCGGTGAGGCCGTCGGTATCCATGACCAGGTCGGCCACCTCGCGGTACAGGGGCTCGCGATGCGCCGCCAGATCGCGCAGGACCTGTTCGCGGTCCCCGCGCTGCAGCAGCGGGCGGGTGCGGTCGCGCGCCAACCGGCGCAGCTGCGCCTCGACTCCGGCCGACAGATAGACCACGAAGCCGCGCTCGCGCATCAGCCGCCGGTTGTCCGCGTCCAGCACCGCGCCGCCGCCG
>JAEWAG010000052.1 GCA_023391775.1 Pseudomonadota bacterium
AGGGCGGCTTCTACGCCAAGCGCCTGCCGGACCCGGCGGTGGACCGCGACGCGTGGTTCGCCGAGGGCGTGGCCTGCTACAAGCTGTTCATCCAGGGCCTGCTGGACATCACCGACAACATCGTCGAGGGCCGCATCGTGCCTCCGCGCGACGTGGTCCGGCACGACCAGGACGACCCGTACCTGGTGGTGGCCGCCGACAAGGGCACCGCGACCTTCTCCGACATCGCCAACGGCCTGGCCGTGGCGCACGGCTTCTGGATGGGCGATGCGTTCGCCTCCGGCGGCTCGGTCGGCTACGACCACAAGGGCATGGGCATCACCGCGCGCGGCGCCTGGGAATCGGTCAAGCGCCACTTCCGCGCCCTGGGCCGGGATTCGCAGAGCGAGGACTTCACCTGCGTGGGCATCGGCGACATGTCCGGCGACGTGTTCGGCAACGGCATGCTGCTGTCCCGCCACATCCGCCTGGTCGCCGCGTTCGACCACCGCCACATCTTCCTGGACCCGGATCCGGACGCGGCCCGCTCCTACGCCGAGCGCGAGCGCCTGTTCAAGCTGCCGCGTTCCAGCTGGACCGACTACGACGCCCGCCTGATCAGCAAGGGCGGCGGCGTGTTCCCGCGCAGTGCCAAGTCGATCGAGATCAGCCCGCAGGTGCGCGCGGTGCTCGGGCTGGGCGAGGACGTGCGCTCGCTGGCTCCGGCCGCGCTGATGCAGGCGATCCTGCGCGCCCCGGTGGACCTGCTGTGGAATGGCGGCATCGGCACCTACGTCAAGGCTTCCAGCGAGCAGCACTCGGACGTGGGCGATCGCGCCAACAACGCCATCCGGGTCAACGGCTGCGAGCTGCGCTGCCGGATCGTGGGCGAGGGTGGCAACCTGGGCATGAGCCAGCTGGGCCGCATCGAGGCCGCCCAGGCCGGCGTGCTGCTCAACACCGACTTCATCGACAACTCCGCCGGCGTGGACACCTCCGACCACGAGGTGAACATCAAGATCCTGCTCAACGCGGCCGTGCAGGAGGGTTCGCTGACCGTGGCGGCGCGCAACAAGCTGCTGGCCTCGAAGACCGACGAGGTCGCACGCCTGGTGCTGCTGGACAACTACCGCCAGAACCAGGCCATCAGCCTGATGGAGCGGATGAGCGCCCGCCGCCTGGGTTCCAAGCAGCACTTCATCCGCACGTTGGAGGCGCAGGGCCTGCTCGACCGCCAGATCGAGTTCCTGCCCTCGGACGCGGAGCTGTCCGCGCGCAAGGCCCGTGGCCAGGGCATGACCCGCCCGGAGCTGTCGGTGCTGCTGTCCTACTCCAAGCTGGTGGCGTTCCAGCAGCTGCTGGACTCGGACATCCCCGAGGATCCGTACCTGTCCAAGGAATTGCAGCGCTACTTCCCCGAGCCGCTGCAGAAGAAGTACGCGCCGCTGATGGAGCGCCACCGCCTCAAGCGCGAGATCATCGCCACGGCGGTGACCAACCAGACCATCAACCGCATGGGCGCGACCTTCCTGCTGCGCATGCAGGAGGACACCGGCCGCAGCCCGGCCGAGGTCGCCAAGGCCTACACGATCAGCCGCGAGGTGCTGGACGCGCGCAGCCTGTGGACCCAGATCGACGCGCTGGACGGCAAGCTGCCGGAAGCCGCCCAGATCGACGCCCTGCAGGTGATCTGGAACCTGCAGCGCTCGTTCGTGCGCTGGCTGCTGGGCCGTCCGGGCCCGATGCCGAGCATCGCCGACGCGGTGGAGCGCTACCGCGATCCGTTCAACGCCATCCGTTCGGCCTCCGGCGTGCTGCCGGATTCGCAGCGGCCGGCCTACGAGGCCTCGCTGCGCGAGTGGAAGGACAAGGGCATGCCGCCGGCACTGGCCCAGCAGCTGGCCGAGCTGCCCTACTTGGAGCCGGCGTTCGACATCATCGAGCTGGCCTCCGAGCGCAGGCTCAAGCCGGTGGATGTGTCGCGCGTGCACTTCCGCCTGGGCGAGGCCCTGGGCCTGCCGTGGCTGTTCGAGCAGATCGACCAGCTGGCGGTGGACGGGCGCTGGCACGCGGTGGCCCGCGGCGTGATGCGCGACGAGCTGGCCGCGCACCAGCGCGTCCTCGCCGGCCAGGCGGTGGCGCAGCCGGCGGCCGATCCGGACGGCAAGGTGCGCCAGTGGCTGGAGCGCGACGATGCTTCGCTGCGCTTCACCCTGGGCATGCTCGAGGAGCTTTCGGCGCAGAAAACGCTGGACTATCCGACCCTGTCGGTGGCCGTGCAGAAGCTCGGCCAGCTCGCCACGCGCGGCTGACCGGCATCGGCGGCATGCGGGTGGCTGGCCGATGGCCGGCCACCCGTTGCCGGCGCAACCGCCGGGCGTGAGGGTGATGCGGACGCATCCGTGCGCCGGGCCGGGTATCCTGCGGCGGCATGGATGAACGCCGTACGGAGCAATCGATGAGCCACGATCCCCGCATCGCCTTCCTCGCCAGCGCCGCGCCCGGCGCCCAGGAGGCGTTGTCCGCGCTGGTGGAACAGCACGGCACCTGCACCCCGCAGGAGGCGGACGTGATCTGTTCGCTGGGCGGCGACGGCTTCATGCTGCAGACGCTCCATCGCCACGGTGCGCTGGGCAAGCCGGTGTACGGGATGAAGCTGGGAACCGTGGGTTTCCTGATGAACCACTTCCGCGCCGACGGGCTGCTGGAGCGCCTGGCGGCCGCCGAGCCGGCGATCCTGCGTCCGCTGGAGATGGTGGCGCAGACCGAGTCCGGCAGCACCGTCGGCTCGCTGGCCTACAACGAGGTCTCGCTGCTGCGCCAGACCCGCCAGGCCGCGCACATCCGCATCGATCTCAACGGCCAGCAGCGGCTGGACGAACTGATCTGCGACGGGGTGATGGTCTGCACGCCCGCCGGCAGCACCGCCTACAACTTCTCCGCGCACGGGCCGATCCTGCCGCTGGGTTCGCAGACCATCGCGCTGACCCCGATCGCCGCGTTCCGGCCGCGGCGCTGGCGCGGCGCGATCCTCAAGGCCGAGACCGAAGTGCGCTTCCAGGTGCTCGACCCGTACAAGCGTCCGGTGAGCGTGACGGCCGATTCGCACGAGACCCGCGACGTGGTCGAAGTGGTGATCCGCGAATCGCGCGATCGCACGGTGACGCTGCTGTTCGACCCTGAACACAACCTCGAAGAACGTATCCTGGCCGAGCAATTCGTGGTATGACGGAACGGTCGCGCATGTCGCGACAGCGGAGCCGGGGGAACGGGTCCGCATGAAAAAATGCCGAGGAAACGCTTCAACTGAAGGGGAGGGGTCCCGTGAAGTTGTTGTACCTGATCCTGCTGTGCACGGTTCCCGCACGGGCGATGGCAGCCTGCGCGTTCGACACCAACCTGGCACCGTTCAAGACAAGCACCAGCCAGCGGGTGGATTCGTCCGACCTGCCGGCGCCGGAGATCGAGGAAGTGAACTTCACCCGCGGCCTGGCCGGGGGGGCGGTCTGCGACCAGCTCGGTTTCCTCACCATCAAGATGCGCTGGCCGCGCGGCAGCCGCTACGACCTGGAGGAGCTGGGCTTCGAGTACAGCGTGGTGCGTGGCGAGGCTCCCGAGGGCCTGATCCCGGACGGCACGGTCACCGTGCCGGGCCACCGCGGGCGCCGGGTCGAGCACCAGCTGACCTGGGACGATGGCCGCCCGGGCGAGCAGCAGGCGATGCGACTGCTGCTGGAGGTGCGCGCGGTCACGGCCAATGGCCTGCGCGGCGCGCCGGCCCAGGTGCGGGTGGGAGGCGCGCCCTGACCCGGCGGGTCACGGCCATGGTTGCGGTGCGATAATCGCGCCATGAGCCTGCCCGAGAGCTATATCCAGGACAATGCGCCGCGGGTGCTGACCGTGGCGGTGACCTCGCGCGCACTGTTCGACCTGGAGGAGGGCCACGCGCTGTTCGAGCGCGAAGGCCTGGAGGCCTACGCCGACTACCAGCGACGGCTGGAAGACCAGGTGCTGGAGCCCGGCGTGGCCTTTCCGGTGGCGCGCAAGCTGCTGGCGCTCAACCAGCGCCTGCCGGCCGGCGCGCCGCAGGTGGAGGTGATCCTGCTGTCGCGCAATTCCGCCGACACCGGCCTGCGCATCTTCAACTCGATCCAGCATTACGGGCTGGACATCGTGCGTGCGGTGTTCACCGCCGGCGAGCCCACCTGGCCGTACGTGGCGCCCTTCGGCACCAACCTGTTCCTGTCGGCCAACTCCGAGTCGGTGCGGCGCTCGCTGGAGCATGGCGTGGCCGCGGCCACCATCCTGCCGGCGCGCGCGGCCGATGGCCCGCGCGACCAGCTTCGCATCGCTTTCGACGGCGACGCGGTGATCTTCAGCGACGAGAGCGAGCGCATCTCGCGCGAGCAGGGCGTGGCCGCGTTCGGACTGCACGAGCGCCAGCGCGCACGCGAGCCGCTGTCCGGCGGGCCGTTCCGCGGGTTCCTCGCGGCCCTGCACGAACTGCAGGCGGCGTTCCCGCCCGGCGAGAACGCGCCGATCCGCACCGCGCTGGTCACCGCGCGCTCGGCGCCGGCGCACGAGCGGGTGATCCGCACCCTGCGCGAATGGGGCGTGCGCCTGGACGAGGCGCTGTTCCTCGGCGGGCGTTCCAAGGGCCCGTTCCTGGCCGCTTTCGGCGCGGACATCTTCTTCGACGATTCGGTCGACAACATCGACAGCGCACGCCTGCACGTGGCCGCAGGCCACGTCCCGCATGGCGTGGCCAATCCCGAGTAACCGCGATCAGGCCCCGGCGCGGTGGCCCGCCAGTTCCAGCAGGCGCGCAGGCAAACGCTCCAGCGGCAGGACCTCCTGCGCGGCCCCGAGCCGCACCGCGGCGCCGGGCATGCCCCAGACCACGCTGCTGGCCTCGTCCTGCACCACGGTGGCGGCGCCGGCCTCCTTCATCTCCAGCAGGCCGCGCGCGCCGTCATCGCCCATGCCGGTGAGGATCGCGCCGATCGCGTTCGGACCGGCGGCCTGGGCCACCGAGCGGAACAGCACGTCCACTGCCGGACGGTGGCGGTTGACCGGTGCGCTGCCATCCACCCGGCAGCGCCAGCGCGCACCGTCGCGGATGATGCGCAGGTGGTGGTCGCCGGGCGGCAGGTAGGCGTGGCCCGGCAGCACCAGTTCACCATCGGAAGCCTCGCGTACCAGTAGCGGCGAGTGCCGGTCCAGGCGCTCGACGAAGGCGCGGCTGAAGCCGCCGGGAATGTGCTGGGTCAGGACCACCGCCGGTGCGTCGGCCGGCATCTGCTCCAGCACCGCGCGGATGGCCTCGGTGCCGCCGGCGGAGGCGCCGATGGCGAACAGCCGGTCGGTGGTGCGGAAGCGCGCGGCCAGCGGCGCGGCCGGCGCCGCCGGTGATGGCCCCAGCC
>JAEWAG010000079.1 GCA_023391775.1 Pseudomonadota bacterium
CCACCAGCACCGCGTTGCCGCTGTACTGGGTGCGCGCGGCGTTGCCGTCGGCGTTCACGTGGCCACCCTGGTGGTGCGCCTGCACCCAGGCGCCGGTATCGCCCTCGGCCTGGCCGCCGAACGCACCGCCGCCGTTGGCACGGGCCAGTGCCGCGTCACGCACCAGGCGGCCGCCCTCGAGCAGGACCTGGCGCGCACTGGCGTGGACCTCGCCGGAGAGGGCGTCGAAAGCCGCCGGGGCGGTGTCGTAGTCCAGCTGGGTCAGCAGCACCGGCAGGCCCTGGTCGATCGCCAGCACGTCCAGCGCACGGGCGGTGGCCGCCTGGTTGGTGCTGCCGGCCGCAGTGGCCAGCGCCGCGCCACGGGCCACGTCCACCGCGACCGCATTGGCGCTCTGGCGCAGGGACAGGGCCAGGAACGGCGACAGCGCCGAACCGTCCACCCCGGCAAAGCCGCCGGTGATGCCGCCTTCGGCGGATAGCACCTGGTACTGCTGGCCGAGCAGGTAGTCGCTGCCGGACAGGTTGCTCGCCACCAGGGTGCCGCCGTTGAGGGTGGCGGTGCCGGTGACGCGCAGCAGGTCGGCCTGGTCCGGCGGCAGCAGCTCGGCGATGAAGCGCGCGCCGGCCTCCTGCACGTAGTCGCCGTCGATGGTCAGCGTGCCGATGGAGTTGCCCGGGGCAACGGTGCCGGCCACGCGGGTGTCACCGAGGGTGCCGCTGCCGCCCAGGGTGCCGCCCGCGGCGATCCAGGTCTGGCCGCCGCTCACGGTGCCGTTGATGACCGCCAGGCCGTCGAGCACGTCCAGCGCGCTGCCGTCGAGGCTGCCATTGAGCAGCAGGGTGCCGCCATCCACGCGCACGTCGGAGGAGAGCCGGTTGTCGCCGTCCAGTTCGAGGATGCCCGCGGCCACCGTGGCGCCGCCGAAGCTGTTGTCGCCGGACAGGCGCAGCCAGCCGGCACCAGCCTTGGTCAGCCGGCCCGGGCCACCGATGTCGTTGGTCCAGTCATCCCAGGCACCGCCTTCCCACACCTTGTTGCCGCCGGCGGCGCGATCCATCACCACCTCGGTGTCCACGCGCAGCTGGCCGTAGCCTTCGATGGCCTTCTGCAGGTTCAGCAGGCCCCAGCCATAGACCTCGTCCACGCCCTCCTCGCCAAGATCGGTGGCGGTGGTGAGCATCACGTCGCGCACCTGGGCGCCGGTGAGGTAGGGGAAGCGCTCGAACAGCAGGCCCAGCGCACCGGTGACGTGCGGGGCGGCCATCGAGGTGCCCGAATAGTCGGCGTAGGCGGGCAGGCCGGTGCGGTCGTCGATGTCGAAGCGCAGGTTGCCGTTGTCGTCGAATACCCACCCGCCGGTGAGGTTGTCGCCCTCAGCCAGCACGGTGGAGGTGATCATCGAGCCGGGCGCGGAGATGCACCACTGCGCTGTGATGCCGCACTTCATCGAGCGGTTGCTCAGCTCCAGCTGGTCGGTGAGGTTGCCCACGCTGACCCAGTACTGCTCGATCTCCGGGAAGATCGACGGCAGCGTCGCCGGTGCGGTGGCGTGCGGGCTGTCGGCCCCCGGGTTGGCGATCGGGGCGAAGGTGTTGCCGGCCGAGGCCACCTGGATCATGCCGGAGCGGCGCGAGGCGTCGGCCATCGCTTCCAGGGTGGCGGAGACCTCCGGGTCGCTCATCAACAGGTCGTTGTACAGCAGGGCGATCTCCGGGGTGTAGGCCTCGTAGGTGTAGCCCCAGCTGTGGTTCATCGCGCGCACGCCGTGCTCGATGGCCTGCCCGTACATGTACTCGACCGCGCTGGCGCTGGCATTGGTGCCGAACTGCAGGCAGTCGTTGAACAGCAGGCAGGGCAGGTCGACCACCAGCAGGCTGTCGTTGAACAGCCGCGCAGAGCTGAGGTCCGCGCCGAAGGCCACGCCGTGCATGCCGCTGCCGTCACGGTTGGCGGCGATGGTGCCGGCCACGTGGGTGCCGTGGCTGTTGTAGTAGAAGAAGGTGTTGTCCCACAGGTAGTCGTTGGCCGGATCCGGGAAGAAGACCTGCAGCGACGGGTCGTAGTACTCGCCGTCGATGGCGGCCTTGTCGCCTTCGGAATAGAAGCAGGCATCCGGACCGGCAAGCACGGTGGCGTCGCTGCAGCGGCTGCCATCGGCGAGCAGGTCGGCCATCACCATGCCGCGGTGATCCTTGCCGGCGAACTCCGGGTGGTCGGCGAAGGCGGCGCCGGAGTCGAGCAGGCCCAGGCGGATGCCCTGGCCGCTGAGGCCGCGCGCGTAGGCGTGGTGGGCATTGATCACCTGCAGGCCCCAGTCGGCCTGGAATTCGTCGTTGGCCCATGCGTCCGGGTCGGTCGGATCGTCGGGGGTGACGGCGGTCCAGCGGCGGCTGAACGCATCGGCGGGCAGGGCGAAGGGCGCGGGCTGCGCCTGGGCCGTGGCCGCGCGGAAGGCACGCGCCATCGAAGCCTGGAAGGCCTGCGCCTCGATGGAATCGGTGGCCGGGCGTGCAGTGGCAGGGAGTGCAACGAGGGAAGAAAGGCCAGCGGCAATGGCGAGGGCCAATGCCGAATGGCCGCGGCCGGAACCGCGGCGCGGGAACGTCTTGTTCATCAGTAGTCCTTTTGCCTGTGGGGCCGCGCGGCGGGGGCCGGCGGTCAACCCGAAGCTAGCTTTATCGGGCGTTCAGGACAACGGGCATGTGTCGCACTGTGACGTGCGAGCCACTTCAGGGCGTGGCGACCGTGATCTTCACGCGCAATGGCGTGGTACGGGTCGGAGCGTCGACCACCGCGTCGTAGGTGCCCGGCTGCGCAGGCGCCCGCAGTTGCACGCGGCCATCGCTGTCTGCAGTAAACACCTGACCGAATGCCTGCACGCGCGAGCCCGGCGGAACCCGACCTTCGGCCGTGCCTCCTGCGGTCATCGATTGCGGCAGCCGGACCCGGGTGCCGGGTACTTCGGCACCGGGCTGGGTACGTGGCGGTGCGGCGCGGGGAATGGCGCCGGCCGGGGCGCGGCCGGGCGGCTCGTGCGGTGCGGGTG
>JAEWAG010000271.1 GCA_023391775.1 Pseudomonadota bacterium
CCCCCCCCCCCCCCCCCCCCCCCCGCGCCCGCAAGGGCAGGCCGGACCCGATGCCGGCGGCGTCCGACCGCGGTCATGAGGGCCAGAGTCCGGCGCCCGGCACCGGGCGGCCCACCAGCCACCAGGACGTGCAAGGCCGCGCCGGCGGGCGCCAGGATCCGGCACTCAATGCCACCGACGACCGCCAGGAAGAGTTCGGCGCGGGCAGTGAGCACGGCACCGCGGCGCCCCGCGATGCCGATGCCGGCGACTGGCCGCCGGGCGACTGGAATGCGCAAGGCAATGCCAACCGCCATGGCCAGGTCGGCGAAGGCCCGGGACCCGGCGGATACGATGACCGCTCACGCGAAATGCGCGACTTCGGCCCGGGCCCGGAAGGCTCCCGGGGCGAGGCCTGGCGCACCTACGAGCACCATGCCGAGGGCAACCCGGAGCGCGATGGGGACGAGGAAGGAAGTCGGCCCGGGCAGCCTGGACCTGCCCGCGGGAAACCCTGAAACGGCGACCCCACAGCCGTTCCGGCTAAAAGAAGCGAAAAAAAGCCGGACCACGACGAGCCTTGCGGGCGTCAATGCGGGCACGGGTGAATTGCACTCCGTGGCGGCATCCCGGCACGCCTGGCTGGGGATGCCGGGCGCTCCATCCTCCGCCCGCGCAGGCGCGGGCGGGACCAGCCCAACCGTCGAGGGGAATCGTTCGGTGTGCAGGGGATTGGCGCGCCGGGGGAATCGTCCGGGACGCCATGCACGCTGGTGCGCGTATTTTCCTGAATTACTCAGACAAGTCTGTCAGGCGCCCGCTGACCCTGTCGGGAGATACCTGACATCAATGCAGGACGCACCGTCCCATCAATGGATCAACGACAGGACACGGCCGTAGGATCCGCTGGCAACGCGCGCGACGGCATGCTGCAGGCCGGCATTATGACGCCCGGAATCCTGAATTGAGAAATGCCGGCGCGCAGGTCGGTACGCCCGCCCGGCGTCGAGCCGGCCGGGTCCGTGGGAAGGGCGGACAGGCCGCGCGGTACGGCCTGTCTCGCATTCAGGGATGGAGGATGATCTCGACCCGGCGCCGGGAAGGCTCGCGCAATCCGTCGGCCCCTTCCATCGGCACCACGCGGTCGTCGTTGCCGGTGCGCACTTCGATGATCGCCGGATCGATCCCGGCCAGGCGGAACCACTCGGCCACCCGCGCGGCACGCTGCCGCGCCAGCCCCGGATCCTCGCGCAGCACACGGCCGGAAACCGTCCACGGCGTGGTGGCGGCATAGCCGACCACCTCGATCCGGCTGGGCGCGGTGTCGTAGGCGAACAGCGTGGCGTTCTGCAGGTAGTAGTCCGCCAGCTGGTAGACGGTGAAGTCGTCACCGTAGTCGAACGGGATGTCGAACTGCGTCGGGCCGTCGCCCTTGACGTACCGCTCGCGTTCCTCGTGCATCGGCCGCACATTGCGCGCCGGCAGGCCGAAGCGCACGCCCGGCGCACCCTGGGCCGGAAGCACCGCGCGCGGGCAGGCGTCCGGCAGCACCGACACCCGCACCGGGTCCAGCACGATGCCGCCACAGGTATCCTGCGCGGCTTCGCTGATCCGCCCCTCCACCAGCACCGCATGGTTCCAGTCCGGCTTGGTCGGCGAACGGGTGATGTCGTAGCGCTGGCCGTCGGCGCGGCTGGTGGCCAGCCAGCAGCCGGACTTGCGGCCGGCATCGGTGTCCCGGTAGACCGGGCAGGCGATGAACTGGATGTCCGGCGCCGGCGGAGCGGCCGCCGCCAGCAGCGGCGCCAGGCCCAGTGCGATCGCGAGGTGACGCACGCGCATCACAGCGCCTCCATCAGGTTGACCAGGTCCTGTATCTCCTGCTCGGTGTAGCCGATGTTGTAGCGGCGGTCGTAGTACTCCACCACTTCGCGCAGGGTCCTGGCCGAACCGTTGGAGAAGTACGGTGCGCGCGCGGCAAGCCCGCGCAGGGTCTGCAGGGTGATCTTGCCCACATCCTCGCAACGGCCTGTGGTCAGTGCGAAGCCCGGGTCGTGGGTGTAGATCTCCCGCCCGTAGTGCGGGTGCGGCTTGCCGGTGCAGGTGATGCGGAACAGGGGCAGATGCGGTGCCGGGTCGGCGTAGGGCAGCGTGGTCGTGCCCAGGTCCACCTGGCCCGGGGCCACGTCCATGCCCATCTGGCTCATGTTGTGGCAGAACGCGCAGCGGTCGCGCACCGGGTTGCCGAAACCGATGCGGGAGTTGATGCCGCTGCTGTCGTTGATCAGGAACATGCGGTCGCGGAAGCTGGCCGCGCCGCGCGCGACCGACTTGCGCCATTCGCGCTGTTCCGGAGTCAGGCCCGGATCCTCGTCCGCCCTGGCCCAGGCATCGAACTCGCTCCACAGCGGGATGCCCTGGCTGCCAAGGCGCCCGGCCGGCGAATCGCGCAGCAGGGCCGGCCCGCCCTGGGCGCCACCGGTATCCAGTGCCCCGCCGACCCGGCTGGTCTGCTGGGCCACGTAGACGCGCAGCTCGAAATCGTGGATGCGCTCGATGTCGGCCGGCGTGAGCGCCTCGCGGAAACCGAGATGGTGGTGGGCGGCGTCCTGCATCTGCGCCTGCAGGCTCAGCACCCGGCGGTCCGCCATCAGGTTGCCCGAGGCCGGTCGCCCGGTCTCCGGATCCATCGGCAGGGGCAGGCCCTGCTTGGGATCGAAGTTGAACCCCATCGCCTCGACGTATTTGAGGTTGGCGACCGGTCGCGGCCGGCGGAACACGGACACGGTCGGCTCGGCCGATGCCAGCCCCCAGGTGCTGCTGAGGTTGCAGCCGGTCGGGTCACGCTCCACCTCCAGGGTGAAGTCGGGCTCGATCACGCTGCCGTCGTGGTTGCGCGGCGGCCACGGGCGCGGGATCCGGAACAGGCCGTGCTCCAGCAGCAGCGAGTGCGACTCGGCCTTGTCCTGGGGCAGGTCCGGGCAGTTGCTGCCGTCGTAGGCGGCGAACAGCGGATCGGTATGGCCATTGCGGCGCCACTGCTC
Source organism: Pseudomonadota bacterium (assembly GCA_023391775.1). Classification (GTDB taxonomy): domain Bacteria; phylum Pseudomonadota; class Gammaproteobacteria; order Xanthomonadales; family Xanthomonadaceae; genus Pseudoxanthomonas. Next base: position 3,024 of record JAEWAG010000271.1, read on the forward strand.
CTGGATCGAAGCGGTGGACAGGCTCATGCCGTCGGCGGGCTGGTGACAGGTGACGCAGGCGCGCCCGTACTTGCCCAGCGGCTCGAAGAACGGATGGCCGCGGGTCTCCATCGGCCCGTCGACCAGCAGCACGCGGTGGCTGCCGGCCGGGTTGGCCACGTCCAGCCGGGCCGGGAACGGCCGGCCCTCGCCCGGATCCCACCAGTGCCCGGGCGCGACCGCCACCCAGGCGCTGCCAGCCACCAGCAGGCCGGCGATGAACAAGGTGCAGCGCTGCAGGCGGCGGCTGCGCTTGTCGGACAACGGACCCATCGAATTTTCTTCCGTGGACAGGGCCGCGGCGGGGCCGGCCCCCCCACGGCCGGTGGCCTTAGGCGTCTATCAGTAGAAGTCGTAGCGCACGCTGAGCCCGAAGTGCCGCGGCGCGCCGTACAGGGTACCGCCCAGCGCGGAAGAGGCGTCCATCAGCTGCATCGTCGAGTAGGTGTCGTCGAAGATGTTGTTGGCGAACACGTCCAGCCGGACCGCGTCGGTGAGACCCACGCTGACCCGCGCGTCGATCACGCTGCGCGAGGACATGCGGGTGCGCTCGGACAGGAACGGGGTCGAGTACGAATCGCTGGCGTAGGTCCACTGCAGGCGCGGGGTGACCAGCTTGCCACCCACCTCGAAGTCGTGCTCGATGCCGGCGTTGACCGTCCACTCCGGCGAGAACGGCAGCACCTGGCCCTTGCTCACCACCTCGTTGCGGTTGGTGATGGTGTTCTGCAGCGCCGCGTCCTCGGCGAACTCCGCGTCCAGCCAGCCCACGCCGGCGTTGAGCGAGGTGTTGCCCAGGCGCGCCATCAGCTCCAGCTCGAAGCCCTGGGCCTTGCCGCTGGCCGCGTTCTGGGTCAGCGGCAGGCCATCGCGCAGGCTCGCCAGCTGCATGTCGCGGTAGTCGGAGCTGAAGACCGTGGCGTTGACCCGCAGGCGGCGGTCGAACAGGGTCGATTTGACGCCCGCCTCGTACACGTAGTTCGTCTCCGGCCCGAACTCCGGCGAGTTCAGCGGCAGGTTGCCGCCACCGGCCTTGTAGCCCTTGGACGCGGAGGCGTACAGCATCACGTCGTCGGCCAGGTGGTAGTTGTAGGCCAGCTTGCCGGTGGTCTCGGCGGTCTGCATGGTCGTGCTGCCGACGCCGCCGGCGCTGGCCAGGCGGTCGTAGGTCTGGCGGTCCCAGCTGCGACGCACGCCGGCGACCACTTCGCTGCGCTCGCCGACCCGGGCGTTGGCCTGGCCGAACAGCGACTTGGAGTTGTTGTGCACCAGGGTGGTGATGGTCGAGGTCGAGCCGACGAAGTCCTTGGTGTTGTTGTTGTCGCGCAGGACATCGGCCGGGATCTCCTCCTCCATCAGGAACGCACCGACCACCCAGTCCACCGGGCCGTCGCTGGTCTTGATCAGGTTGATCTCGTGCACGTCGGTGTTGAAGGTTGTCTTGGTGTAGCCCACCCGGCCCGGGCCGGGACGCGGCAGCGCCGTGTCGGTGCGGTCGCCGTCGGCCTGGTCGATGTTGCTGCCCTTCTGCCAGCTGCTGATCCAGCGCAGGTCCAGGGTGCTGTCGATGGCCCAGTTGGCCTCCACCGAAGTGCGGTAGCCATGCTGGCGCATGTAGGAACTGGCGTCCTCCTGGATCACGAACGGGTTGCTGGACACGGTGTCGTTCCAGCGCTTGACCGCGTTGTTGTCGTTGTCGCTGTCGAAGTACTCGCCGCGCAGGTTGACGCGCAGGCGCTCGTCGTCGGTCTTCAGCGCCAGGTTGATGCGGGCGGCCGAGTAGTCGACGTTGCCCGGTTCGCTGGAGCTGCTGCCGATGTTGCGGGTGAAGCTATCGCGCTGCTCGCGCACAGCGGCGATACGGAAGGCGACGTTGTCGTTGACGCCCACGTTCAGCGCGCCGGTGGACTTGGCCCAGCCGTAGTCGCCCACGCCCTGCTCGAAGTAGCCGAACACACCTTCGTGCTCGGGATTGGGCGTGCGCACGTAGATCGCGCCGCCGGTGGAGGTCTGGCCGGTCAGCGTGCCCTGCGGACCACGCAGCACTTCCACGCTCTCCAGGTCGTAGAAGCTCTGCCCGATGAACTGCTCGTGCGGGATGATCTGGCCGTCGATGTAGTACGCCACGCCCGGGCTGGACGTGGGAGCGGTCTGGGCGATGCCGACGCCGCGCACGTTCACGTAGACGGCGCGGTTGACCTGGGTGATGGAGATCGACGGCGAGAAGGCCTGCATGTCGTGCAGGTTGCGCACGCCGCGCTTGTTCAGGTCCTCGGCGCTCAGTACCGTGGCCGCGATCGGCACCTCCTGCACGCTTTGCGTACGCCGTTCGGCGGTGACATGCACCTCGTCCAGCGTCTTGGGCGCATCGGACGCCCCTTCGGCGAAAGCGAGCTGGGTGCCCGCGAGATAGGCGACGGTTGCCACCGCAAGCATGGAACGACGATTGAACCGGTTATGCATGTCCCCCTCCAATAGATGCGTACGCACCCGGACCACCCCGGGTAAAGTTATGCTCCATAACTTGTTTATTACGAGTCATAACATTCGGTAAAGCTGCGGTGCAGCAACCGCCCTTCCGCGAGGACGGCGACGAGGCCTGGCGGGGACTGGGAATGGGCCGGAGTACGGCCAGGGAACATTCGCGCCGGCCGGATGCGCGGACGCAAAGGCGTGGACACCCGGTGCGGATCAAGGGCGCCGCCGCCCACCTCCGGGATCCGGGGTCCGGGCGGGGAGGTCGAAAGGAACGAGCCGCCGCGGCGCAGCGCCTGGGCTGCGGCGGCGTGTGGGCACCGCGCGGATGGTGGCCCACCAACAATCACATGGCAAGTCTAACTATCTGATTTATTTCAACTTGGACGAGGCTATCGTCTTGGATTACTCGCTTTCGTACTCACATTCGCTGGAGTGAGTGGGCCTTCGGCCCGCCCACGAGCTCGTTCCGGTCTTGGCGACCAAGAGCCCTACAAGGAAGACAACCGCGTATGCGGCCAGGTACTCAAGTGCGGTTTGCTGGGGAGGTTCACGACATCTCCTGTTCTGGGGGTCGGATTGCCCGACCCGGAGGCGAGGGCGGCTTGCCCTCACTGTCGTGTTATGGGTTTGAAATTTCGTCGAGTACGGACCAGGCGCGTGCCCGCATCGATCTATGGCCGACGCACCGCGTCCGCCCACTCGTCAACTTCCGACTTCTTCCACGACCGGGTAACCGGGTTCTGCTTGGGGAAGTCCGGTCTACACGCCACCCTTTCCAGGAACCCCCTGCGGTTCGGCTGGCCCTTCGGCGTAACCATCCCCAGATACACAGCACAGGCGTCCGCGTTGAGCCAGCGGTCGCCCCGTATCAGCGCTGCAAGGGTCGCCAGCAATGGGCCATTTCCGGGAGCATCGGTCATCGGAACTCGCGTTCCATGTGCGTTCTCGCGCAGTCTAAAGGGGGGGGCTCGGGCACATTAACCGCAGTCTAGAAGGGTCTGCCGCCTGCGGGCGCCGCCGCCCCTACCCGATCGAGGCGTGCCGCGGCCTGTTCGCGAGCACCTGGGCTACCTCGCGCCGCAGACGGGCCTCGTGGCGGGCTGCCCACAGCTCACACCCGCTGCGGCCAATCCGCCCAATTAGGAGGGATCCCCCCGGCCACGTTGAGCCCAATAGGTCGGCGCCCGGAAAGCCGTTACGCTGGGGCCTCCCTTCCCGACCGAGAGACGATGGAAGCACACCGGATAGCACCACGGCAGTCACCTGGCTGTCACCCGATGAGGTGTTCGAGCTCACAGCACGCAGGCTGGACGGCGCCGCGCGCTCGTAACGATGGGGGTTCCCTTCCGTCCCAATGCGGTCGGACGCCCTTGGTGGAGCGGTCTGCTGTCCTGACGAAGCTCTATCCGAAGCCATCGAAGAAGCGCGCCATGCAGGACTGGTCAGCTTTGGAGGCCGCCAGGGACCGCGCCAGACGCTAGGACTCTCAGGCGCCGCCAACTCCACCTATCTGTCAACGAGTACCCATGGGATCCGAGAGCCTTCTGACATTCCAGCAAGCAGCAGAGCGAAGTGGGTGCTGCCCTAAGATGCTTCGCCGGGCCGTCAGTTCTGGAGACTTGGCGGTAATCCGTCTTGGCTCGAGCGCGAAGTCCGACCGAATCCACCCCGACGACTTGGCCGCGTTCTGGGCCAGTCGGCGATATACGCCGCCCGCGCTACCAAAGATCCAAACCTTCGCTCGACCCGCGCCATCGCCAGACTCGGCAGAGGAGCGCCTTGCAAAGCTCCTCGCAATCAAGAGCCCGCGCCAGGCTGTGCCTAGGCCAAAGAGGGCACCGCCAGCTAAGTAGGCCGGATCGCGACGAGCCTTTCGGGCGTCTCTCGCGCCAAGGGGGTGGCGCGGCCGGCGCGACACCACCGGGGGAGGTGAGTAGTGCCGCCGGGTCGATTCTCTGGGGCATGCGTCGCAGAGACCGAGACCAGTCACCCTGCCCTAGGAGCAGAGCCGCACGGGTGCGCTACCTTGGCCTCCGGCCGGTGCCGTGCGTTGACTGGCGGCAACAGAATGGCCCAGCGCGCCTGCGGCTGGTATCGGGAGAACTCCACGGGCCGTGTAGGAAGATTCCGACGTGCTTCGAGGGTCTATTATCGAGAGCCCTGGGATGCCAGACCATGCACATGACCGATGGTCCCCGAGAGGAGCGTTCTACGCGAGCCGCCGACTTGGCCGGTAAGGACTGGCTGACAGAGCCCGAGGCCGCTCTGTATTGCTGCGTCTCCATGAGCCAGTTCAGGACGCACGCAAGCGACTATGGGCTGACACCAAAGAGCTTCATGGGGAAGAAGCTCTACGAGAAGGCAGCCTTGTATCGCGCTATCGCAGACGCCCCGCCGTGGGGAGGGTACGCAGGCCAAGCCCTACGCGGCCCAGCGACCGTTGCCATTAGCCCCGAGGTAGCCCGGCGTCTCGAAGGCGTCCGGACCCGTCCTTATCGGCCGCGGAAGGGACGTCCTGAGAGTTGACGGCAACTTCCCCCAGCCGGTGCTAGGATCGGCTCGAGCCGTCCATGAGGCCGCTGACAATGACCGTAGAAGCCGAGTTCCAACCAGATCCGCCCCCCGTCCTCGTGGAGGACTTTTCCTCCTTGCGGCCGGGGAGCGCGCGACGGTTCGCTCTTATGGAGTATGTCTCGGGCGGCGGAGCGGCTCCGTTCGGCGTGGAGTACCTACACGGACACATAGAGTACCGCTCACCAGGCCAGAAGGATGCGGTTGCCCATGGGACCGCACGGCTAGTCGATGGCGGAGAGTTCCGCCCCGTCCGCATCCTCTTCTCCCGTTACCACCAGACAGCAACCCTGAAGGGGCTGGAGCTGGAGGGCCGGATCAGCCTTACCTGATCCGGCTGTCCTATCAGCGGTGCGCCTGCCTCTCCAGGTCATCGACCAAGGAAGCCAGCTCCGGGTCGTCCTCTTGCTCAACGATTCGCCTGAGGGTCTGCAACTGCGCTAGTAACTCGCCGGTAGGCTTTTCGCCGTTGGCCGCTAGCCACTGAACCGTCTTGGGGTTGGTGAGCAATCGAGCCATGCGATTAGCCGCCAAGGCGGACGCGCCTGAGCCGGCCATCGTCAGCAACGCACCTGTTACGTTGCCGGTGAGCAACTGCTGTCCTCCGAGCAGGGCCGTACCGCCAGCCTGCATGAGCGCTCCTTGGCGCGCTGTACCGGAAGGGTTCCGGAACACCCGACTGCCCTCTCGGACCCGCTCAGCCGTCCGGGCAATCCGGTCCATGTTTGCGCTGAACATCGGGCCATGCCGGTCAAATAGCACTCGCTTGGCTTCGGGACTAACCGAGTCCCAGTTGGTGAGAAACGTCTCCATGCTGAAGACATCGCCCGCCGCCGTTTGCTCCCGGCTCGTTGCGCGCCCCATGCGCCGGATGAAAGACGCTGTCAGCTCTCGCTGCGCACCCCGGTCCAGGGATTGCATGACACTCCGGAGCGTCGTAGCGCCCTGCCCGACTCCACTGAAAGCGGCTGCATACACCTTCTCCGGGCCGCCCGACCTCTCGATGACGTGCTCAATCCGCTCCAAGCGAGCCATCCCCGCCCTGAAGTGGCTGTTGGCCCTCTGGAACGCTTGCTGAGCCCTCGGCCCCGCTGCCTGCGCCGCAGCCCGCATGTCGTCAGAGAGAGCCCCGTAGAGGCCCCGGAGCTGGCGCGTGGGGATGTCCGGCACAAGGCCGGCGTCCGCGATCATCTCGCCAACCCGGGTCCGAACCCTCGCCAGGGCCGCATAGGGGATTACGCCTTGCCCGGCAGCCAGGTCCGCCTCCAGTGCCTGCCGGATGCCAGCGAGCTTCGGATTGGTAAGTAACGCCGACGTAGCGGCAGCCCCGGGAATCGCCGCGGACTGCCGCCCGAGGTACGACGCGGTTGCCTGCGCCGGGACGGTCGCGCCCTGCTGCACCAGCTTGTCGAGCTCCCCATACAGGCGGTCGGACTGCTGCCGAAAGCGCTCCATGAAGCCGCCCGGACCCTCTACCCCCCGGATGATCGTCTGCCCTGCCTGGGCTGGAGTGACAGTGCTACCCCGCCGTGACAGCCCGTCCGCCATATGGTCGAGACGTGTGCTGACGCCTCGGGCCTGGGCACGACCAAACGCCTCCATGCGCCCAGCACCGCCCGGCACATTGCCGGCGAGTGTTTCAAGCGCTTGTGCGGTGCGGCTTCCGGTTGCCTGCCCCACCGAAGGGGTAATGCCGGCGGCTGCGAAGTCCGCCATCGCTTGCTGCGTCGCGCCGGGATCAGATCCCCTCACGGCGGCCCGGGTGCCGGCTGCCATCGCAGCGGGGATGGAGCCTTGGGCTCGGACGAGTGGGGTAACAGCGCCAATCCCGCCTGGTGCGGCTGCACCGAGGAGTCCTGCGAGCACCTGCGAGCCCGTCCCGCCTCCTGCCTCACGCACACTTCCGGCGGCACCGGCGCCCGACGCGGTTGCAGCCATCTGGGAGACCGGCTGAGCGGTGAGGAAGGATGCGAGGCGCCCAAGCCCGGGCATAGCCTGCGCGCGGCTCAGGAGGCCAGCCACGCCGCCTACGCCCATTGTCAGGCCAGTACCCGTCAGCGCTTCGCCCACATCGCCCAATACGCGCTCCCTGCTGGTCTCCGGCTCGGGCAGGCCAAGCTTGTCCGCCACGCCCGTAGCGAACTGCCGGTAGGTGGGTTGATTGCCGGGTACGAGGTAATGGTTGAAGGCGTCGCCCCCGCCAGCGCCGACCAAGGAGCCGATGCCTTGGATCACCGAGCGGGCGGACATGCCGAGGTCACGACTCAAGCCGGAGGAAGACGGCGCGGGGTTGCGCTCGGCCGTCGGGCCCTCGCCCTTCACTTGCGACGAGTCAGTCTGCGAAGCCGCGTATCTCTTCCATGGCCCTTCCTCCTGCGGCGCGGCCCTCGTTGGGCCTTGCGCGTCCTGATAGCGAACCGAGGGGCCCTGCTCGACGATTTCCCTCGGCATGTCGGCCCCATTGGAGCGAGCCGATAGCGTCCCATCCCTCAATCCCTGGATTCTCCGCGCGATGGCTCGGGCGGCGGGTACATCGTTGGCGGCATCCGCCCGGCGCAGTGCCGAAATCAAATCCTGTTCGTTGTACGGATCACCTGCAGGGCGCTGTGTCGGGGCGCTTTCAGGTAGCGCTTGCTTGTAGCTCGCCTGGGCATAGGCAAGCACCTGGTCCTCGGTGGCGCCGTCAGGGGCAGTCACCTCAAAGCGGCGACCGTCTGGAGATGTAACTTCGTAAGTGGGCATAGGGAGTCCTTTCCGCTATGGATTGGTCGCCACGCAAATGCGTGGTGTATGCGATTGCTGGAGGAGGGCTACATCAGCCAGTGGGCTTCCCACATCAGGTCCGCATCTACCCCGACAACCATCGTCAGGCCGCGGAACCACGCCGTACCATCACAGCCGCAGGGGTTTTCGTCGCAGGCTGCCTCGTGGTCTATGCGCGCAAAGGCCGCCGGTTCCAGCAGCACTTGGCAGGCAACAGTCTGCCGCGTAGCGAGTTCCTCTCGGGTCATTGCACCTCTCCTTGGTCTAGCCCGGGAAAGGCCGACCCGTACTAGCCGGTCTCGGAGCCGACTCCCGTGGCGGCCAGCTCGCGGGCTTTCAGTAGATTCTTTGCAACGCGGGCTTTGCCCTCAGGGGTGCGCGGCCCCGTACTTCGGCCGCCATGAAAGCGGCACCGCCGCCGGCCCGGCTCGCTCCAGGCTTGGCAGGGCTCACCGTCGCGGTGTCTCCGGGCACCACAGCGAACTCGCACCATCTGGCGCGCCAAAGTCATGTACTCCGGCGTTGGCGATGGCCCGGACTGGGCGGGGGCCAAAGTCATAGGCGGTTCTATTTCGCCGTAACTTATTCCGGTCATCTCCGCCCACTCCAAGAGGATGGCATCCAAGACCGCACCGTTGGTCCCGGCGGCGCTCCCCGGGCTCTCCTGCGCCTTCCTCGCAGCGAAGACGGCAGCCGCCTCGCGCGAGGGCATGTAGTCAATGCGCGGGTACAGCCTTCGGCGCTCTCGCTGCATGCGCGCCAGATGCTCCCGATCCCGGGACAAGTAGCCGTCCGCCATAGCGGTCTCCTGAAGCCTCCAAAGTGATCCGCGTGACGCGGCCAAACTCATACGTGCGCGCGTGAGTCGGATAATTCCGGGAACGTCGCTGGTCCACACGGAAGCCCACTATGGAAAGTTCGTCCCGTCGAATCCATTGCTGCTCGGGTCTCGGAGCCGCTTTGCCTCTTCCCGGAGACGATCAATCTCGCACCACTGCTCCGCGCGGAAGTGCTTCGCGTCTTCCTCGATCTGGTTCAAGCGACTCCAGATGTTGTCGATAGCCCTCTGGTTACGCGCTGCCAGAGACCTTGTTTGGTCTCCGGTGTACCAAACGTAGTACGCAAAGGCGCCCAGCAGCGCCAGCCAGAGCTCGACGGGCGCTTTCGCCTGCCCCCAAGGCAGGAAGGGCGACACTAGCGCCCAAAGTCCCCAGATCGCCCCGACGCAAACCGCTAGGCAACCTAGCTCGTACGTTATCGAGAGTGCGATCACTGGCCCGCCAATGAGGCAAGTCCATACGAGCCATTCGGGCCCTTGACCACTCTTTGAGAGCCCGATCCACCACGCGAGTGCGATCACCGCCACGGCGAAGGGATAGCGCCAATACCAGGGCCATGCCCATATCAGAGCCAGCTCACCGTTGCGGTCCCTCGTGATCCCCCACTTTCCCCTGACAGCCATAGCGCCCCCGCCGGTCGGGATTTGGCACTTTCTAGCACGCCTCCGGGCATGGAAGGCGGTGCCCCGTATGCCGCCGGGGCCACGCGGTGCCGGGGGGGCGAACTCTGCGGACTAGGCAGCCCTTGCCGGACGGGCAACCCGAGGCCGAGCTTTGCGGACAAAAAAATTAGGGCCGCTGGGGTAGTGCACCGGGCGAGGCCCAGTGTTTTCAGTATCCCTGATTCGGCTCGAATCCCGACCACCCGTTAAGGTTCGCCCCGCATGCACGCGGGCGAGCTTGAAGTGGGCGATGGTCAGCTCGTCTTGGATCCAGCCGGACGCCTCCCTAAGCAGGCGCCAGAATTTGCGCCGGCTCATGTTCGGCAGCGGGGTCAGCTCGTACGGACCTCGATTGGTCGGCCACCGGGCATGAAGCAGTGACACCCGCACCAGGTACTCAGCCTGCCAGAGCTCCACGTTCCAGCCGCGTACTCGGGACGCCACCGCGCGCTGTACCAACCGCTCCCCTTCGCCGGTCCGCTCCCACACCAGGAGCACGTCCTGCAGGGGCGTTAGGCCGGCCATGCCGCGAGCGAGGGCGCTTAGCCCGGCGTACACGGGCGGTCGCCAACCCTTGGGGTCACCGTAGAAGGCGCTCCTCCGCTCCGGTACTCCAGATCCGGGCGCCCGCATCAGCGACAGAGGGATGCCCGCCTCGGTAGTCGATGGCGCCGCAGTGGGGCCGCCCTTAACAGCCATGCCCAGAGCATCCTCCGTGCACAGCAGTACCCCAGAGCTGTCGCTCTGGTAGATATCTAGAAAGGAGGCCCATGGTGGGGCAAGAGAAAGCGCCAAAACGGGCGGATTTAGCCCCGCTATAGGGCCACAGGCGAGCAGGAATCATGCTGCCTTGCCCTCTGACAGGGCCAGTACAGGCCCGTTATGGGGCAAGGGCGCGCGCTGTTCCCAGAGACGGGACGCCTTGGCTTCGGGCGGGTACAGGACGCCCTTGCCAACGTCGTCAATTGGCTCCCACGTGATCGCGTACAGATTGCAAGCGCCCTTGTGGCCCGGCCGTGTCACCATGGCGAAGCCCGCATCCACGGCTTCCTGTGCGGCCCGATCGCGAGTCCCACCACTCCGCCAGCCGCGCTCAAGCGCCTGGGTGCGGGTAAAGGCTAGATCGCCGTTGTTCCGCCCGTCGTACGCCGCCGCAAGCTCGATCAGGAACTTGACCGCATTGCCACTGAGCGCTCGCCACTGTGGCGAGCGGATGACGTAGTGCGGTAGGCGCAGGAACGTGTGTCCCGTACGACCGCGAAGCCTACTGCGCCTCCGCGCTTCTTTGTCTGCCATTTCGCCCCCCGGCGGTCAGAGCAGTTGCCCAGGCGTCGCTCCACGCCTTCGGACTGGGCTTGTAGGCCCTCCTAGGACGCGGTCGATGCCTCGGATGAGGTCTTCCAGATCGGCGAGGCTTGCCGCTTTCAGGGCCATCTCTGTGCGGAGGTGGCGCCGCTGGGCTTCCGCCCGGGTGCGATGCCGCTGCAGCTCCACGCGGCCCTCAGCGCGCTCTGCGAGCAGTTCAAGGACTCGGGCGGTATAGAACGCCGGCCTCACGACACGGCCCCTGTGGCGTCTTTGCGGCGGCTACGGCGCGACCTGCGCCGGGACACCGCACGCCCACCGCGGCACACTACGTGGCGCCACGTGGTGCCGTTCCGTGCGTCTCGCACGGTCCTCGGGTCCACGCCTAGCTCGCGCGCCCAGTAGCCGGGTGGAAGCTCCGATACGCGGATCTGACAGACCAAGTCCTCGTTGAGCTTTGCCTTGGGCCTCTCCGAGCCGACCGGTGCCAGCCCGGCTTCCACCGCGTGGAGCACGTTCTCGCGACGAGTCACCAGGGCGAGGTTCGCAAGCCGGTTGTCGGCCTTGCGGCCATTGAGGTGGTTCACCTCCAGACCGGCCGGAATCGGCCCATGGACGGCCTCCCAAATGATCCGATGGGCGTACTGGTGTTTGGCGTCACCCCTCGAAATCCGGACATAGCCATCCGAGCAGGGGTGCCCGATGGGCTTGCCCCAAGTGCCGTAGATGATGCCTCGGCGCGGCCAGACGATTACGCGGGCCTGCCAGTGGTAGGCCACATGTCGGATGAGGGTGCGTGGGGCTGGCGTTCCCAGCAGCCCGAAGGCGGGATGCAGGGGGCGCATTAGCCGCGCCCTTGCTGGGCATTGCCCACGCGCGCCGGGAGCGAGTACAGGCTGTCCAGGTACACGAACCTGCGCCGACCAATTGCGACCGTTTCCAGTAGGCCAGCATTCGCGAGCTCGTATGCCTTGGATCGGCCGATGCCAACCTTTGCGCATTCCGGAATGAAGGGCCGGAACTCCCGGTGGGCCGTCACGGCGCCACCTCCGTCAGGTACGCGCGAAGCGCACTCTCCGGGTATCGGATCGTTCCATCGGCCGTCGTGACCCAGCGTGGGCCCCTTCCCGCCTGACGCATGTTGCGTAGGCTTGAAGTGGTGAAGCCAATGAGGCGTGCTGCTTCACGGCTCGTGTAGTGGGGTTCGAGGGAAGGGGCGTCTTTCCTGTCCATTCTTCGCACCTATGCGCCAATGTGTGGCGGGTGCGACGAAACTATGGCGGTGCCGTTCTGATGTTGAGGACTAAGAAGAGCCGTTTTGGTCCGGCATGCCGGAGACGAGCCGGAACTTCTTCAACGTGCGGAGAATGCTGTCCGAACTCGGCGTGCCACCTAGGCGGACGGAGATGTCTTCTGCGGCGTCTTCCCGCCTCATGCCTGCGGCTACTAGGCGGTCCATCTCCTTAAACATCCAGAGGACCTTTTTTTGATAGTCGCTGCGCTGTGCGAAGTTCCCGGCCTTTTTTATGGGAGCTCCGTTGAAGGCCCGTTCTAGATCGTACGAACCGGCGCCATAGAGGTAGCCCTCCCAGGTGTTCAGTAGGGATATGGTTAGCTCGGGTGGCGGGTGCATGCCGGCCCCAAGGAACCAGAACATGACTGCCATAGGCGTGTCGTCGATCACCCGCAGCTCGGCGCCGCGAGGGAAGTCCGGAGGAAGCCGCGCAGGCGTATTGCTGTGCCCCCAGCTTTCGATGATGTGCCAGCCATGGTCACCAGGCGCTAGATCAGGAATTGCCTCGTGAAGCGCCTGCACCTGCTCCCACTGCTTATCGACTGGAACGGCCTGACAGTTGAGAATGAACCGACTCGCTGCAGCTAGCGCGCCCTCGATACGCTCATCACCCATGAGTTGCTGCTCCTAATCCATCGACGTTTAGGGTCATCTCTGCGCGGCGCTAGACATGCACAACTGCGGTTGACATGGCACCCGGCCGACTCGATCCGGCCCATCGACAGGGTGCATGCCAACCTGCCGCCGTGGCAGTCAGCCCACGGGAGCGGCCTACGGGCGAGTCTCGCCACTGCTGATCGGCCCAGCAATCCGTGCCACTGCGGCTTCCCATGCCTCCGCGGCCCTTTGGCGGGCGACCTTTTTACTGATCGGGGAGCCCTGCTCTTCGGCGATGCGTCGCTCCTCTTGGGCTAGTGAAGCAAGGATGCTGCTACGCTCCTTGCGTGCCAGCCCCATGACGCGGCGGCGCTCCGCGCGGCGGGCAGCGACTTCACGCCTGCGGAGGCGCGCCTGAGCCGCCTTTATGCGGGCATGAGCGGCGTCTCGTACGTCTTGGGGCAGAGCGAGGGGCATCGCCGTGGACTCGTCGTAGTCGGTCGCGTACCAGTGGACGCCTTTGTAGCGGTAGTAGATCGCGTCCTCGAAAGCAGGGGAGAACTTGTCCTCTTCGCTCGGCATTGGCTTCCAGCCTAAGGCGTCTGCCGCACGGAGCAGCTCAAAGGCAGTCACACGCCGCGACATCAGCGACCCGTCCGCTGCCCGCCAAGACAGGCAGAACCGGTCCTTCGCGTGGGCCTGAAGCCAACGCAGGCCATGCGAGCCATGAGCCACCATGAGGCTGAGTGGCACCCCGCGGGCAACCAGCGAAACCAAAAAGGCCTCCAAGGCATCCCCTTCGCCCGGCTGCACCTGGTGCGTCGTAGTGACCCGCGCGCCGGTGAACTGACCTTCGAACTGCGGACAGGTGCCGTCCGCTACACTTTTAGCAGCCATGATCGTCTCCTTACAGACGGTGGTGGTAGGCGGGCCGGGTGCGCCAACACCCGGTACCGCCGCTTGGTAAACCGTGTCTCTCCTGGCCTTAAATTGCTCCTTTTCAGGTGCCTCAGGCGGTCTGCTTGAACGGTACGACCTTCCTCTGCCCCCGGAGGTCGTCGAGATAGTCTGCCCAAGCCTGCATCATCTTCCGGCGCTCCGGAAGGTGCGTTGCGCGGTTGTAGGCGCGCCCAAGCGGGTCACGCACTGCATGGGCCAACTGGTGCTCTATTAGGTCGGGCCGGAATCCGAGGACTTCGTCCAACACAGTGCGAGCCATCGCCCGGAACCCGTGGCCGGTAATCGTGTCCCGGTCGAAACCGAGGTTGCGTAGGGCCGCATTGACGGTGTTCTCGGACATCGGCCGTGAGGCGCCCCGTACGCTTGGAAACACGTACTCGCTCCGACGGGTGAAGGGCAGCAGATCCCTGAGCACCTCCACGGCCTGATCCGCCAAAGGCACGATATGGGGCGTGCCGGTCTTGCTGGCCGTGAAGCGCCACTCAGCCGCATCGAGGTCGATGTCCCCCCAGCGGGCCTTCCTGAGCTCGCCAGGACGCACGAACGTCAGCGGAGCCAGCTTGAGCGCAGCCTGCGTCACCGGGGAGCCCGTGTAGGCGTATAGCGCCCGAAGGAGGTCGCCGATCTGGGCCGGGTCTGTGACGCTGGCGAAGTGCCGGGTCTGGGGCTGCTCCAAGGCGCCAATTAGGTCGGGGGCCGGGTTGGTCGAGGTACGTCCGGTTGCGATGGCGTAGCGGAACACCCGTCCGGCGAGGGACCGGGCCCGATGGGCCGTCTCCAGAACCCCCCGCTTCTCGATCCTGCGCAAGGCAGCCAGCAGGACGGGGGCCGTAATCTCGGCCACCGGCAGGTCCGCGATGGGCGCCAGATCCTTCTCGATCAACCGCCGCTCGCGCTTGACCGACCCGGGGCTCAGGCCCTCTTTGGCCCGCTTGTCGAGGAGTTCGTTCGCCACGTGCGCGAACGTGTTCGCTGCTCGGTCGACCAGGGCCGCCCGTTCAGCTTTGGCGACCTGCGCGGGGTTGGCGCCGCCCTTCAGGAGGGCTCGGAGGCGGTCCCGCTCAGCGCGCGCCTGCTGTAGCGACTGGGCCGGGTACTCCCCCAAGGCGACCATATTGGCCTTGCCAGCAAAGCGATAACGGTAGCGCCAGAGCTTCGATCCCGTAGGGCGGACCTCGATGGCCAGACCGTTGCTGTCGGCCACGCGGTAGACGGCCTCTTTGGGCTTCAGCGACCGCAGCTTGGTGTCCGTGAGCATAGGCGGTGTGAGTAGCATCGAGCCCCGGCCCGGGGCGTACTCACACTGTTACTCACTTTTTTGCCGGATGCAAGCGGACCCCACCGGACGCCGATGGACGGTCATAAGGCCCAGCAGCAAGGCGCCTCGGGGTTCTGTGGACGCCCTCGGACACCGGCGTACATCAATGTGGTGGGCCCACCAGGATTCGAACCTGGAACCAAGGGATTATGAGTCCCCTGCTCTAACCGTTGAGCTATAGGCCCCCCGCGGGGTGGGCAGTGTAGAGGAGCGGGCCGGGGGCAGGCCAGCGAAGGGCCGGAAACGACGAAGGCCCCGCGTGGGGGCCTTCGTGCTGCGACGCGCTGCCGTTACTCGATATCGAGGAAGCTGCGCAGCTGCTCGGAGCGGCTGGGATGGCGCAGCTTGCGCAGGGCCTTGGCCTCGATCTGGCGGATGCGCTCGCGGGTGACGTCGAACTGCTTGCCCACTTCCTCGAGGGTGTGGTCGGTGTTCATGTCGATGCCGAAGCGCATCCGCAGCACCTTGGCCTCCCTCGGGGTCAGGCCGGCCAGCACGTCGCGCACGGTCTCCATGAGGTTGGTGTTGGTGGTCGAGTCGATCGGGGACTCCACGTTGGTGTCCTCGATGAAGTCGCCCAGGTGCGAGTCCTCGTCGTCGCCGATCGGGGTCTCCATGGAGATCGGCTCCTTGGCGATCTTCATGACCTTGCGGATCTTGTCCTCGGGCATGTCCATTTCCTTGGCCAGCTCCTCCGGCGTGGCCTCGCGGCCGTACTGCTGGAGCATCTGGCGGGAAATGCGGTTGAGCTTGTTGATCGTCTCGATCATGTGCACCG
>JAEWAG010000219.1 GCA_023391775.1 Pseudomonadota bacterium
CGCGGTTGCGCTCCACGGTCTTCAGGCCGATGCCCTTGACCAGGGCCAGCTCGTCCACGCTCTTGAACGGGCCGTTGGCCTTGCGGTGGGCGACGATGGCCTCGGCCTTGGCCGGGCCGATACCCACCAGCGCGGCTTCCAGCTGCGCGGCATCGGCGGTGTTGATGTTGACCTTCTCGGCGGCAGACGCGGTGAACACGGCGCCGGCCAGCAGCAGCAGCAACAGCAGCAGCGGCCGCAGCGGATGGATCAGCTTCATGGCGACACTCCCTGTAGCGATGTGG
Organism: Pseudomonadota bacterium; assembly: GCA_023391775.1. Lineage (GTDB taxonomy): Bacteria > Pseudomonadota > Gammaproteobacteria > Xanthomonadales > Xanthomonadaceae > Pseudoxanthomonas. The sequence continues at coordinate 285 of JAEWAG010000219.1, forward strand.
ATGGAACCCCGGGCCCGGCCTCCTGCCGGTGCATCCCGGTCGTTCCAGTCTCCCCGGACCCCATCGCGCGCGGTATCGCCGTGGCACTGATTCCCGCGCCCGGAAAACCTGCATTCATCCGTAGGGAAAACCCGCCATCTGCCGGAGCGTAGAATGGGCGCAACCTTTTTCCCGGAGTTTCCATGGACATTCCACGCCTCGACCCGGCCGCCGCCGCAGGCTTCATCGGCGCCAAGTGGGACGACGAGATCGTCCCGCAGCTCATCGAATACATCCGCATCCCGAACAAGTCGCCGATGTTCGACGCGGACTGGAAGGCCAACGGCCACATGGACGCGGCGGTGAAGCTGATGGAGTCCTGGGCGCGCGCGCAGGACATCCCCGGCATGCAGGTGGAGGTGGTCGAGCTGGAAGGCCGCACCCCGCTGATCTACGTCGAGGTGCCGGCCAGTGGTCCGGAGTCCGGCGATGACACCGTGCTGCTGTACGGGCACCTGGACAAGCAGCCGGAGATGACCGGCTGGGATGCCGACCTCGGCCCGTGGAAGCCGGTACTCAAGGGCGACCGCCTGTATGGCCGCGGCGGCGCCGACGACGGCTACGCGATCTACGGCTCGCTGGCGTCGATCCTGGCCCTGCGCCAGCAGGGCATTCCGCACGCACGCTGCGTGCTGCTGATCGAGGCCTGCGAGGAATCCGGCAGCTACGACCTGCCCGCCTACGTCGACCACCTGGCCCCGCGCATCGGCAGGCCCTCGCTGGTGGTGTGCCTGGACTCCGGCTGCGGCAACTACGACCAGCTGTGGTGCACCACCTCGCTGCGCGGCCTGGCCGGCGGCAACCTGGTGGGCAAGGTGCTCAGCGAAGGCGTGCATTCGGGCGATGCCTCCGGCGTGGTGCCCTCCAGCTTCCGCCTGCTGCGCCAGCTGCTGTCGCGGCTGGAGGACGAGGCCACCGGCAGGATCAAGGTCCAGGGCCTGTACGTGGACATCCCCGCCGAGCGCATCGAGCAGGCCGGGCGCGTGGCCGGGGTGCTGGCCGACGAGGTGTTCAGCAAGTTCCCGTTCCTGGACGGCATGAGCCCGATGTCCGACGACCCGGCCGAGCTGGTGCTCAACCGCACCTGGCGCCCGGCGCTGTCGGTGACCGGCGTGGACGGCATGCCGCCGCTGGAGTCGGCCGGCAACGTGCTGCGTCCGCACACCGCGGTGAAGCTGTCGCTGCGCCTGCCGCCGACCCTGGATGGCAAGCGTGCCGGCGAACTGCTGCAGGAAGTGCTGCTGGCCGACCCGCCCAACGGCGCCCATGTCGAACTGGAACTGGAGAAGGCGTCCTCCGGCTGGAACGCACCGGCGCAGTCGCCCTGGCTGACCGAGGCGATCGAAGGCGCCTCGCAGGCGGCCTTCGGCAAGCCGGCCATGTACATGGGCGAAGGCGGCTCGATCCCGTTCATGGGCATGCTGGGCGAGAAGTTCCCCGGTGCGCAGTTCATGATCACCGGCGTGCTGGGCCCGCACTCCAATGCGCACGGCCCCAACGAGTTCCTGCACATCCCGATGGGCAAGCGCGTGACCCAGTGCGTCTCGCACGTGCTGGCCGACCATTACCGCGCCAGCGTCAGCGGCCAGACCACCGGCGTCGGCGCGGTGGCCGGCGGCGAGCAGCACGGCGGTCACGGCTGCTGCTGATCGCTTGCGGCAGCGCGTAGACGAAGGCGCCGGGACTTCCCCGGCGCCTTTTCTTTTGGCGGGTCATGGCGAGGCGGCGCGCAGCCGACGCGACCGGGCCAACTACGTCCATCCGCGCGTGGCAACGCCTCGCCGCGCACCGCCCCCGCGTTTACCCTGTGCATCTCGCCGCCGAACCGCCATCGCATGGACCCGCAGACTCCCGAAGCCCGTGACCGCCAGCGCCTGGACTGGGCGCGCATCGCCCTCGGCGAGCCGGGCGCGATCCTGGAGCGGGCCTCAACCGACGCGGGCTTCCGCAGCTACTGGCGCAGCCGCGGCACGGGGCCTTCGCGCATCGTGATGGATTCACCGCCGGGACTGGAGGACGTGCGCCCGTGGCTGGCCGTGCGCGACCTGCTCGAGGGCGGCGGCGTGCGCGTGCCGCAGGTGCTCGCGCGCGATGTCGAAAACGGCTTCCTGCTGCTCGAGGACCTGGGCGGCCCCACCCTGGCCCAGGTGCTCGACGCAGGCAACGCCGATGAATGGTTCGACGGTGCCATCGAGCAGCTGCTGAAGCTGCAGGCGATCCCCCCGCCGCCGTCGATGGCCGTATTCGGCGAGGCCCTGCTGCAGCGCGATGCCGGGCTGTTCGAGGAATGGTTCCTGGGCACCCACCTGGGCATCCAGCTGGACTGCGGCGAGGCCGAGGAACTGCAGCTGGTCCAGCGCCGGCTGATGGACAACGCCCTGGCCCAGGCGCGGGTGCTGGTGCACCGCGACTTCATGCCGCGCAACCTGATGCCGGCCAGGCCCGGGCCTGCGGTGCTGGATTTCCAGGACTGCGTGGCCGGCCCCATCGCCTACGACCCGGTGAGCCTGTTCCGCGATGCCTTCCTGTCCTGGCCGCCGGATCGCGTGGATGCCTGGCTGGCCCGATACCACGCGCGGGCCCTTGATGCCGGCCTGCCGGTGCCGCCGCTGCCCCGGTTTCTGCGCGATGCGGACTGGATCGGCGTACAGCGCCACCTGAAAATCCTTGGCATCTTCGCCCGCCTGCACCATCGCGATGACAAGCCCAGGTACCTGGCCGATGCGCCACGTTTCATCGCCTACCTGGACCAGGTACTGCCCCGGCATCCACAGCTGGAACCACTGCAGCGGCTGCTGGACCGGCGCATCCGCCCGGCCATGGCCGCGAGGGCCAGCGCATGAAGGCACTCATCTTCGCCGCCGGTATCGGCGAGCGCATGCGCCCGCTGACCCTGCACACCCCCAAGCCACTGCTACCGGCCGGCGGCAAGCCGCTGATGGCCTGGCATCTGGAAAAGCTCGCCGCGCTCGGCGTGCGCGAGGTGGTGGTCAACATCTCCTGGCTCGCCGATCGCTTCCCGGAGGTGCTGGGCGACGGCAGCCGCTGGGGGTTGCGCCTGCACTACAGCCACGAAGGTGCGACTCCGCTGGAGACCGGCGGCGGCATGCTGCACGCGCTGCCGCTGCTGGACAATGCGCCCTTCATCGCGGTCAACGGCGACATCTGGGCCGATTACGACTTCGCCCGGCTGCCGCGCGAGCCGCGCGGCGATGCGCACCTGGTGCTGGTCGACAACCCCACCCACCATACGCACGGGGACTTCGTGCTCGATGCCGGCGGCACGGTGCGCGACGAAGGCGCCACCCGGCTCACCTTCTCCGGCATCGGCATCTACCGCCCCGGACTGCTTGCGCCGTGGCGCCAGACCGTTGACGGCGACCCCGGCGCGCCGCCGCGCTTCCGCCTGGCGCCGCTGCTGCGCCTGGCCATGGCCGCCGGCCGGGTCAGCGGCGAACACCACCGCGGCGCCTGGACCGACGTCGGCACGCCGGAGCGCCTGGCAGACCTGGACCGGCCCCAGGGCACCCCCGGCGCCAGACAGCCACGCAACCCGCGTTA
>JAEWAG010000285.1 GCA_023391775.1 Pseudomonadota bacterium
AGCCGACCGGGTTGATCTTCTCCGGGTCGATCCGGCCCAGTGGCGCCTCCAGGCCGAGGCGGGTACGGCAGTAGTCCTCGCTCTCCCACGCGCGCAGGGTGCACAGCACCTGGGCGGCGAAGGCCTCGTGGATCTCGTAGATGTCGAAATCCTGCAGGGTGAGGTTGTTGCGCCTGAGCATCTCGGCCACGGCCACGGTGGGCGCCATCAGCAGGCCCTCGCCGTGGACGAAGTCCACCGCCGACACATGCGCGTCGCGCAGGTACGCCAGCGGCTCATGGCCGTGCGCGCGCGCCCATTCGTCCGAGGCCAGCAGCACCGCGGCGGCGCCGTCGGTCAGCGGGGTGGAGTTGGCGGCGGTCAGGGTGCCGCGGCCGGAGGTCTTGTCGAAGGCCGGCTTGAGCGTGGCGAGCTTTTCCAGCGAGGTGTCCGGACGCAGGATGTTGTCGCGCTCCACGCCGCGGAACGGCGCCACCAGCCCGTTGAAGAAGCCGCGCTCGTAGGCCGCGGCCAGTTTGCGGTGCGAGGACACCGCCCACTCGTCCTGCGAGTCGCGGGAGATATTCCACTCCTTGGCCATGTCCTCGCAGTGCTCGCCCATGCTCTTGCCGGTGCGCGGCTCGGCCACGCCGGGGAATTCCGGCTTCAGCTCGGACAGCCTGAAACCCTTGAAGGCGGCCAGCTTGTCCCGCGGCGTCTTGGCGCGGTTGGCGGCGAGCAGGCGCGCGCGCAGGGCGCGACCGTAGACGATCGGTACGTCCGAGGTGGTGTCCGAGCCGCCGCCGATACCCGAGTCGATCTGGCCCAGCGCGATCTTGTTGGCCACGGTGATGATCGTGTCCAGGCTGGTGCCGCAGGCGCGCTGCATGGTGATGCCCGGGGTCAGCGGCGACAGGCCCGAGGACAGCGCCGCCTCGCGGCCGAGGTTCCAGTCCGAGGCGTGCTTGATGACCGCACCCATCGCCACCTCGCCCAGCTGCTGGCCGTGCAGGCCGAAGCGCTCGACCAGCGCGCCGAGGGTACGCACCGACATGCCGAGGTTGCCGACATCCGAATAGGCGGTGTTCTGGCGGCAGAAGGGGATGCGGACGCCGCCGAGGATGGCGACGGGTCGGGCGGTGGACATGGGAGACCTCAGGCGGATGCGGGCGTGGACACGGTCTGCATACGCGACCGAATGCATAATGACCGAAGTGTAGCCTCCACCTGCCAGGCGGCCAATGATGCAGACCGACTTCGCCATGAACGAAACCCGCAGCGCCCCGGGGCGCGCCGATCGCGGGAGGACCGCCCATGGCTGATGCGTTTTTCCGTGGCGTGTTCGCGCTGGAGCTGGCCGGTGGCCAGAGCCCCGGACGGGCGGCGCTGACGCCGGAAGAGGCCGGTGCGCTGGCGGCGGCGGTCGGCCGCGACCTGGCCGGCCTGGTGCCGGGCGTGCAGCAGCTGGACCTGGTGCTGGGCGCGGCGCATTTCGACCCGGCCGAGGCGCTGCGGCCGGGCTGGTCGCTGCACCGCCGGCTCGAAGAGCTGCATGCACGTGCTCCCGGACGCGACCAGGGCCCGCGGGTCCTGGCCTTCGGTGCCGATGCCGGTGGCGAGGTGCCGCTGCCGCTGCAGGCCGACCCGGCGCTGACCGGGGGCGGGCTGCGCGTGGTGCCCTTCATCCTTGCCGGTGCCGACGGGGTCGTGGCCCCGGTCTCCGCGCTGCTGGAGGACGTGTTGCTGCCCCAGGGCATGGCCGCGGCCGACACCGCGCTGGCCGCCCAGGACGGCTTCCAGGCCCGGATCGAGCACGCCCGCTACCTCAGCGCGCACGACCTGGCCGCGATGATGGCCATGCAGTACGACAACCAGGGCCTGACTCCCCTGTGGACCCTGGTCGAGGCCGCGCTGCTGGCGCCGGATTCGGTGGAGTGGCTGGACGACGGCCCCGAGCCGCTGCTGCGCCTGGAGCGCGGCGAGGTGCGGATGGCCCTGTTCGATCCGGCCGGCTGGTGTGCCCACTACCACGGCGGCACCCCCGGCGCGGGCGAGTGCGACCGCCTGCAGCGGGTCTACGAGATGTTCCTGGCGCGCCAGCGGCAGCTGGCCGCGGTGCTGGAAGCACACGGCATCCCGGTGCTGTACGTGCACGCGGACGGTCGCCACGATCCGCGCGCCCTGCTCTCGCAGCCAGCCTGAAACCGGCGGCGGGCGCCACGCGCGCCGCCGCCGTCATCCCCTTGCCTCAGCGCACCACGCGGATCACGCCGCAGGCCACCCGTGCGCCGGCATTGCCGGTGGGCTGGCTCTGGTAGTCGTCCGGATCGGCGTGGACGATCACCGCGCGGCCGGCGATGTCATTGGCCGCGCCACCGCCCAGGGTCACCCCGTGCAGGTGCGCGTCGACCCTGGCCACGCCCTCGGCGTTGCTGGTGAGGTTGTCCATGTCGCCGCCATGGTGGGCGCCGCTGCCGGCGCGGCCGTGGGGCGCCGCGGCGGGGTTGAAGTGCCCGCCGGCGCTGGTGGCATCCACTGCGCTGCAGTCACCCTTCTCATGCACGTGGAAACCGAAGCGGCCATTGGCGGGCAGGCCGCCGACCTGGCCGCGCACGTGCACGCCGCCGGGCAGGGGCACCAGGGCCAGGGTGCCGCTGACGCGGCTGCCGGAGGCCGAGGCCAG
>JAEWAG010000366.1 GCA_023391775.1 Pseudomonadota bacterium
GAGCGCGAGGCCGATCCGCTGGCGGCCATCAGCGCTGCGATCGACGAGATCACCGCGCAGGATCCGCGCGGCGACGTGCTGGTGTTCCTGCCCGGCGAGCGCGAGATCCGCGACCTGCACCGCACCCTGGAGAAGCGCCAGTACCGCTCGACCGAGGTGCTGCCGCTGTACGCGCGGCTGTCGGTGAAGGACCAGGACCGGGTGTTCAACCCCGGCCCGCAACGCCGCATCGTGCTGGCCACCAACGTCGCCGAGACCTCGCTGACCGTGCCGCGGATCCGCTACGTGGTCGACCCGGGCGATGCCCGGATCAAGCGCTACAGCCCGCGCTCGAAGATCGACCCCCAGCACCTGGAGGCAATCAGCCAGGCCAGCGCCAACCAGCGCAAGGGGCGTTGCGGACGCGTTGCCGAGGGCGTGTGCTACCGGCTGTATTCGGAGGCCGACTTCCTCGCCCGCCCGGAGTTCACCGATCCGGAAATCCGCCGCTCCAGCCTGGCCGGCGTGATCCTGCGCATGCTGCACCTGGGGCTGGGCCGGATCGAGGACTTTCCCTTCATCGAGCCGCCGGACGAGCGCGCCATCGCCGACGGCTGGCAGCAGCTGGCCGAACTCGGCGCGATCGAGGACGCCGGCAATGGCCAGCGCCGGCTGACCGCGGTGGGCCGGCAGATGGCGCGCCTGCCGGTGGACGTGAAGCTCTCGCGCATGCTGGTGGCCGCGCAGGCCCACGGCTGCCTGCGCGCGATGCTGCCGATCGCCGCGTTCCTCGGCGTGCAGGACCCGCGCGAACGGCCGCCGGAAGCGCGCGCCGCCGCCGACAACGCCCATGCCCGGTTCGCCGATGCGCGTTCGGAATTCGTCGGCATCCTGCGCCTGTGGCAGGCCTACGACGACGCCCACGGCCAGCTCACCCAGTCCAAACTGCGCGACTGGTGCGGCAGGCATTTCCTGGGCTTCCTGCGCATGCGCGAATGGCGCGAGCTGCACCGCCAGCTCAAGCTGCTGTGCGGCGAGCTGGGCTGGAGCGAGGAACACGCGACCCAGTCGCTGGAGCCCTTGCTGGCCGGCACCCTGGCCGACGGCGAAGCACGCGCCGCAACGCAGCGCCCCACCCGGGGCGAACTGCACCGCGCCGCGCGGCTCGCACGCGAAGGCAAGGCGGGCGCCCCGACCCAGGCACCGGGCAGCGCACCAGCCAAGCCCGCGGTGGCCGCGCCCGAGACGGCAAGCCGCCACGGGCCGCGCCAGCGCGCGGCGGCCTACCAGGCCCTGCACCGGGCGCTGATTGCCGGCATGCCGACCCAGCTGGGCCATCGCACCGACAAGGGCGATTACCAGGCGCCGCGTCAGCGGCGCTTCCAGCTGTTCCCGGCCTCGCCGCTGGCGAAGAAGCCACCGCCGTGGGCGCTGGTCGCCACCCTGCTGGACACGCAGAAGGTGTGGGGCCTGACCGCCGCGGCGATCGAGCCGGACTGGGCCATTACCGAGCTGCCGCACCTGCTCGCGCGCAAGCACTTCGACCCGCGCTGGTCGCGCGCGCAGGGCAACGTGCTGGCTTCCGAGCAGATCAGCCTGTTCGGCCTGGTGCTGGCACCCAAGCGCCCTGTGCATTACGGCCGCATCGACCCGGCCGGCGCGCACGAGCTGTTCGTGCGCCAGGCCCTGGTCACCGGTGAGATCGATACCCGGGCCTCGTTCCTGCCCGCCAACCTCGCCACGCTGGAACAGGCCCGCGAGGAAGAGGCCAAGCTGCGCCGCGCCGGCCTGGTCGCCGACGAGGGCTGGCAGTCCCGCTGGTACCTGGACCGGGTTCCCGGCGAGATCCACTCGGCCACCGCACTGGATGCGTGGTACCGCAAGCTGGAACAGGACAGGAAGCAGGTGCTGCGGTGGTCGGTCACCGACCTGCTGCCCGGCGAAGGCCAGCACGGCGACCTGTATCCGAAGTACTTCCCGCTGGGCGACGCGCGCCTGCCGCTGCTCTACCGCTTCGAACCCGGCGCGCCGGACGATGGCGTCACCCTGGAGGTGCCGCTGCCGCTGCTCAACGCGCTGGATCCGGCACGCCTGTCGTGGCTGGCACCGGGCTTCGTCGCGGACAAGGCCGCCGGCCTGATCCGCACCCTGCCCAAGGCGATGCGCCGCAACTACGTGCCGGCGCCGGACTTCGGCCGCGCCTTCGCCGAAGCCTTCGCCACGCCCTCGGCAGATTCCCTGCCCGGCGAGCTGGCCCGCTTCCTCACCCGCACCACCGGCAGCGCGGTGACCGCGCTGGATTTCGACGAGGCGGCGCTGGAGCCGCACCTGCGCATGAACCTGCGCCTGCGGGAACTGCCGGGCCAGGGCGGCAAGGTGCTGGCCGAGTCGCGCGACCTGGATGCGCTGCGCGCGCGCTTTGGCGAACGCGCGGCCCAGGCCTTCGCCAGCCGCGCCGCACGCAGCCTGGGTGAAGGCGAACAGCAGCTGCGCGATTTCCCCGACGCCCCGCTGCCGGTGCAGGTCACCGGCGAGGCCGGCGTCCCGGGCTATCCGGCACTGGTCGACGAGGGCGAGCACGCCGTGCTGCGGGTCTTCGCCGACCGCGCCCAGGCCGAGGCCGCGCATCCGCGTGGCGTCGGACGCCTGCTGCGCATCGCGTTGGCCGACAAGGCCCGGCAGGCACGCAGGCAACTGCCGGTCTCCCCGCAGCTGGGGCTGCTGTACGCGGCGATCGAGCAGTTCGGCGGCTCGCCCCAGGACAAGGCCCGGGAAAAGGAGCAACTGCGTACCGACCTGGTCGAGGCGGCATTGAACGCGGTGCTGGATGGCGGGCTGGACGCGATCCGCGACCGCGCCGCGTTCCAGAAGCGCGCCGAGGCCGCCGGCCGGCAGCTGTTCGCCGAGGCCATGCAGCGCCTGCAGCTGGCCGAACAGATCCTGGCCGCGGTCGCCGCGCTCAAACCGGAGCTGGAAGCGCCGCTGATGGGCTGGGCCGGCGCCAACCTCGACGACCTCCACGCGCAGCTGGAAGGCCTGGTCCATCCCGGCTTCCTGCGCCACACCCCGGCCGAGGCGCTGGCGCAGTTCCCGCGCTGGCTCAAGGGCATGACCCTGCGCGCCGAGCGCGCCAAGCGCGACCCGGCCCGCGACCAGGCGCGCATGCTCGAGCTCAAGCCCTTCATCGATGCGCTGGCCGCCGCCCGCGCGCGCGGCCAGGACGATGCACCGGAATGGCAGACGCTGCGCTGGGACCTGGAGGAACTGCGCGTGCTGCTGTTCGCGCAGGAACTGGGCGCGCGCGGCGGCGTGTCGCCGAAGAAACTGGCCCAGCGGCTGGCTTCACTGCGCGGAGCAGCGTAATGCAAGCGATATTGTTCATGCCGGCTGGGGCACGCGCCGGTATCCTTGCCGCATGCACGAATCCTTGAACGCCCCGCCCCCGCGCGCAGGCAGCAGCGCGGTGGACGGCGACGCACTGGGCGTGCTGCGCCAGGTGTTCGGCTACGACGCCTTCCGCGGCCAGCAGCAGGACATCATCGAGCACGTCGCCGCCGGCAACGACGCCCTGGTGCTCATGCCCACCGGCGGCGGCAAGTCGCTCTGCTACCAGGTGCCGGCACTGCTGCGCGCGGGCACGGCCATCGTGGTTTCACCGCTGATCGCCCTGATGCAGGACCAGGTCGACGCCCTGCTCCAGTTCGGCGTGCGCGCGGCGTGCCTGAACTCCACGCTCGATGCGGCGCAGGCACGCGAGGTCGAGCGGCAGTTGCTCGAAGGCGGCCTGGACCTGCTGTACGTGGCACCGGAACGGCTGCTCACGGGGCGCTTCCTGGGACTGCTGGAGCGGGTCACGCCCGCCCTGTTCGCCATCGACGAGGCGCACTGCGTCTCGCAGTGGGGCCATGATTTCCGCCCCGAGTACCGCGAGCTGACGGTCCTGCACGAACGCTGGCCGCAGGTGCCGCGGATCGCGCTGACCGCCACCGCCGACCCGCCCACCCGGCGCGAGATCATCGAGCGGCTGGCGCTGGAGGAAGCGCGCTGCTTCCTCAGCTCGTTCGACCGGCCCAACATCCGCTACGCGGTCGCGCACAAGGACAACCCGCGCCGGCAGCTGCTGGATTTCCTGTCCGGCCATCGCGGCGAGAGCGGCATCGTCTACTGCCTGTCCCGGCGCAAGGTGGAGGAGACGGCCGAGTTCCTGGCCGGGCGCGGCGTCGCCGCCCTGCCCTACCACGCCGGCCTGCCGGTGGAGGTGCGCGCGGAGAACCAGCGCCGCTTCCTGCGCGAGGACGGCATCGTCATGTGCGCGACGATCGCCTTCGGCATGGGCATCGACAAACCCGATGTGCGTTTCGTCGCCCACCTGGACCTGCCCAAGTCGATCGAGGGTTATTACCAGGAAACCGGACGCGCCGGCCGCGACGGCGAACCAGCCGAGGCCTGGATGGGCTACGGCCTGGGCGACGTGGTGCTGCTGCGGCAGATGATCGAGCAGGGCGAGGCCAGCGAGGAGCGCAAGCGGCTGGAGCGGCGCAAGCTCGACCAGCTGCTGGGGTTCTGTGAGACCGCCGGCTGCCGCCGCCAGGCGCTGCTTGCGGCATTCGGGGAAACCTATGCGTCGGCCGGCGCCGATGGCGGCTGCGGCAACTGCGACAACTGCCTGCAGCCGGTGCGCACCTGGGATGCGACCGAGGCCGCGCGCAAGGCGCTGAGCTGCGTCTACCGCACCGGCCAGCGCTTCGGCGCCTCGCACGTGATCGAGGTCCTGCGCGGCGCCGACACCTAGAAGGTGCGCCAGTTCCGCCACAACGAGCTCTCCACTTACGGTATCGGCACCGACCTGGACACCAACGCCTGGCGCAGCGTGTTCCGCCAGCTGGTGGTGGCCGGCCTGCTGGAGGTCGATGCCGAAGGCCATGGCGGCTTGCGGCTGGGCGCCGCGGCGCGTCCGGTGCTGCGCGGCGAGCAGCCGGTGCGCATGCGCGAGGAGCCGGCGCGACAGGCCAGCCGCGGCAGCGACCGGCCCAGCCAGAGCACGCTGTACGTGGATGCCGGCGACCGGCCCCTGTTTGATGCCTTGCGCGCCTGGCGCGGCCGGCTGGCGCGGGAGCAGAATGTGCCCGCCTATGTGATCTTCAACGACCGCAACCTGCGCGACATCGCCCAGCTGCGCCCCGCCACCCTGAGCGAACTGGCGCGTGTGGGCGGCGTCGGCAGCAGCAAGCTGGGACGCTACGGCGAGGATGTGCTGGAAGTGATCCGCGAGTACGGCTGAGCGGCCCGGCGCTACGGGACCGCCACATCCAGCCGCGCCAGCAGGGCCTCCAGCCCGGTTTCGGCCTCGCCGGACAGGCGCCTGCGTACCTGCGCCTCGGCTTCCGGCTCCAGCGCCGCCATCAGCCGTACCTCACCGCCGATGCGCGCGGCCACCGGCATGCCGTCGCGGAAGAGCAGGCGCGAGCCGGCGACCCGCGGCACCTTGTCACCGGCGATGACGGTGCCGGAGAGATTCAGCGGATCCAGCGCGCCCACCTCCACCAGCTCCCCGTCGGCCGGCCGGTTGCGCATCCTGCGCAGCGGCGCGATGGCGTCCGGCAGGGCGAACTGCTCCCCGGACACGCCCTCGATGAAGCGGCCGCCGCGCACCTCGCCGCGCGCCTCCAGCCGGTGGTAGACGCGTAGCAGTTCCCGCCACGGCGGCAGCCAGGCCGCCTCGCGCTCGAGGATGCGCCAGCCGACCACGCCGTAGCGGCGCAGGAGTACCCGCGCCACGTGCTCGACCGCTTCGGGATCGGGCCGACTACGCGCCTGCCCGCCGGTTTCGCCTTCCGGCGCGGCAGAACGACGCACCCGGGCCCAGCGCCCGGCGTCCTGGATTCCCGAGCGCAGGTCGCGCCGTCGTCCGTGCCCGGGTAGTGGGCGCCGCGAGGGCGGCACCAGCAGCGCGCGCAGCCCGGCGAAGCTGTCGCAGTGGACCAGTCCGCGGGCGACCAGTTCGGCCAGTGCGTCCTCCAGCTCGGTGCGCAGCAGGCGGCTTGCATCCAGCAGCTCATCGAAGAACGAGGCGCCCTGGCTGGCGAGCAGCGCCTCCACCTTGCGCGCACGCGAGGACAGCCCCGGCAGCTGCGGGTCCGGCGCCGGCGAAAGCCCGACCCAGTGCGCGGCATTGCGGCGCGGCAGCAGCAGCACCGGGGTGCTGCGCAGCGACAGGCTGCCTCGGCCGCCGGACGCGGCTTCAGCCGGCCTCCGGCGCGTCCCCAGCACGCGCCCGGCGGTGCCCAGCTCGTCCAGCCAGCG